>JAUVQS010000019.1 GCA_030598025.1 Acidimicrobiia bacterium
AGGTCGACCTCGGCGCTACTATCAGGTCACGTCCGGCGGAGTCGACCTTGCCCGGGCCGAGTTGGCCCGCTTCAGCGCCCCGTCGGTTGAGTGGTGGCGTCAATGGAACCCCGCCGAAGCATGAGCGCCGCGAGACGCCACAGGGTCGTTTTGCGCCACAGACGATTACGATCGTCCCTGTAGGAGTCTCATGAACCATCGTGCCCCCCAGGTCCAGACCTCCCGCTGGGTAGTCGACATTGCGTCGGCATACAGCCGGCTCAGCACCTGGGGTCTCGATGCCGAGATGAGAGAAGAGCTTCTAGCGGAGCGCTCCGCGGATCTGGCCGCGCAGCTCGCCGACCCGGTCAGGAACTCCTTCGCCGCCGTCGCCGACCGAACTGCGAGAACACTCCTGGGCGATATCGGCGGGCGAATCACCTCGCGCCACAACTCATCGCTTCCTCTCGGCTTCGCGCTACTCGCGGTCGGATTCGGGACGCTTCTCTATGCGGCTCTCATCTCTGTGCCCGACTACCGGCTCTCGTTGCTCCTCGAAGGCATTGGGTTGGTGGTTCTCGCCATCACCGGCCTTCGGTCCCCTCTTGTGATCCGACGGTATCCCTCCGCGATCGGATCGCTCTTCGTAGCCGCAGGATGTGCACTTGGGGTGGAGGCGATCCCGTTCACAGCCGAGGTGAGTCTCTTCTACTACACCGCATTGACGGCCATCTCATTATCGGCAGTCGGATTCTTCGCGCTGGCCGCCGGTTTGCTGGCGGGACGCGATCGAACCCCTCGAATACCGGGTTCAGTGCTCGTTGCAGCGGCAGGGCTCCTGGCTTTCAGCGAGATCGGTTGGGCTCTCTTCATCTTCGACCAGAACGCCATGGAGGCGGCCGCCGCGGTGTTGGTGGCAGGTGGAGCGATTCTCTTCATCCGCTTCTTCGCCCGACTTCGCCATCTCCCGATCCAGGGAAGACCAGGAACTGCGTCCACGTGACATCCAGGGAGTCAGGGCGATCCGGCTCTCTCGGAGCAGATCCGCCGACCGAGAGACTTCCCAACTCTGTTACGAACTGACCCCGGCATCGCGCTCGGCGAGTCCATTGAGTATCTCCAGCACGATCCGGTTGGCGAGGAACGACGTGATGGCGCCAGGGCCGTCGTAAGGCGGAGATACCTCAACGATGTCGGCGCCGAGAATCTTCAACTCGCGTGACATCCGACGCACTGTGTCGAGGATCTGCCGGGAAGTGAGCCCACCGGGCTCAGGTGTGCCGGTGCCTGGGGCCATTCCCGGGTCGACCACGTCGATATCGATCGACAGAAAGACGCCGCTCGCATCTTCGCCGGCATACCCGACGGCTTCATCGACGACTGGACGCAAACCCCGCTCTTCGATCTCCATCATCAGATAGCCGCGCATCCCCTGGTCTTTCATCCAGGCCACCGTCTCCGGCCCGGGCCAATAACCCCGCAAACCGATTTGAACGAACCTGTTTCCGGGCACGGCGCCCGACTCGATGAGCCTCCGCATCGGAGTACCGTGGCCGTAGAGGGCGCCGTATCCGGTCATATCTCCGGTGTCGGGGTGGGCGTCGAAATGAACGAGCGCCACTTCACCGAAACCATGCACTCGGGCCACACCGGTGGCATTGGCATAGGTGATCGTGTGATCGCCCCCGAGCACGATCGGAATAGAACCCGACGAGCTGATCTTCGCCACCGTGTCTGTGATGAGTTCGAGATCTCCTTCGATATCTCCCGGGTGGAGTTCGATATCTCCGATGTCGACAACGCTCTCCAGCGCGTTCAGCCCGGTCGGCAGGTGGGGCCGATAAGCATCGGCGCCGAGATAGTCACTCTCCCGAATGGCCTTGGGGCCGAAGCGGGTACCGGGCCGGTATGACGTACCCCAGTCGAATGGCGCCCCAACGATCACGGCGCGCGCTCCCTGGAGGTCGTCCAGAGTGGCCGCCGGCACACCGGCAAATGACGATGTTGAGGCAAAGGCATGTGTTCGGGCCGAGTCGAACGGTGTACCTGGATTCATGTTCTCGTCCACGCTCTCAGACTACGGCGATATCACGGGGAAACGGCGCGTTCTCTTCGGCGCGACCCAGATCTTCTGCGAACCGGCGCCCATCCCACACCGCGGCGGCGATGGTTCCGGGGCTGAGCGCGTCGCCCACCGTGCGGACCGACTTCAGGCCCGCATCAGCCCAGGCAGCTCTCATCCCAACCAGGCCGAGGTAGATCTCCTCGTTGGGCACCCGACTGGTCACGAACACTGCGGAGTCGCACTCAACAACTTGCTCTTCTCCGGTGTAGACACACCGAAGCATCAGCCCGTCAGAGGTGGCACGATCGACCGTCCGACCGGTATTGATCTCGACCCCGAGGTTGAGCAAGCGGCCCTGGATCCGGTGCTGCTCCATTGTCATATGCGTCCAACTCGACACCTCCGGTTCCGGCGTCACGAGGGCAACCGAACATCCTTCTTTCACCAGTAATTCGGCGAGAGCACCGCCCATATAGAAGTGATCGTCGTCGAAGATCACGACCCGACCACTACGCGGACGTACACCATTCATCACGTCGTCGGGAGTGAGAATCTCCATCTCACCGTCGATCTCAACTGCTCGAGAATGCCAGTACCCGATCCCATCACGCCGCCAGGTGGCGCCGGTGGCGACGGCGATGTAATCAAATCCGTAGGTGAGGATCTCTTCCGCCGGCATGGCGCTTTCGAAGAAGAACTCAACGTTCTTCAGTCGCTCGAGTTGGGTACGCCGGTAGTCGAGAACCCGAATCCATTCTGCGAAGCCTGGAAGACGCGCTTCTCTGGCGACCCGTCCGCCGAGTTCCCTCGAGGCCTCGACGAGCACGACGTCATAACCTCGCCGACCGGCAGACATGGCCGCCTCGAGGCCGGCCGGACCGCCCCCGATCACCAACACCTTCTCGTCGCCGTGTTTCGGACGGATGAGTTCCGGATGCCAACCGCGGCGCCACTCCTCCCCCATCGAAGGATTCTGTGTACACCGGATGGGCGTAATCGTGTTGTCGCTCGCGACGCAGATGTTGCAGCCGATGCATTCGCGGATTTCGTCCATCCGACCCTCTTCGATCTTCTTCGGAAGAAATGGGTCGGCGATCGACGGGCGAGCGGCACCGATGAAGTCGAGAACGCCCTGACGAACCATCCGCACCATGGTGTCCGGTGACGTGAAACGGCCGACACCGACCACCGGTTTTGAAGTCAGCTGCTTGAGGCCACGGATGATCCCTTCCGATTGGGCTTCCGGCCCGAACCTAGAGGTAACGGAGTCATCCGACCAGGCGCCCACCATGAAGTCCCACAGGTCGGGATGCTCTCCGAGCATCTCCATCAGTCCGACCATGTCGTCTCTGGTGAAGCCCCGGTCGCCGATCAGTTCGTCGACGGCTATCCGGCAGGCGACACCGGCCCGGCCGTCGACGGCCTCGAGCGTGTCCTCGAGCACCTCGCACAGGAGGCGAGCCCGGTTCTCCAACGAACCGCCGTACTCGTCGGTCCGGTCGTTGTAGCGCGGCGAGAGGAAGTGCTGGAGAGTAGAGAGGTTGTGACCGGCATATACGTAGACGAGGTCGTAGCCGGCTTGAACCGATCGTTTCACGGCTTGAGAATGCCAACGCCGCAGGTCGGCGATGTCGCGGCGGTCCATCCGTCTGGATTGGATCGGATATTGGCTCCGTGTTGTCGGCAGATGCGACGGCCCCATCGGCGGGATACGCGTGTAGACGTTGTTGGCCGACATACCGTTGTGAACCAACTCGATGGCGGCCAGCGAACCGTGCGCATGGATCGCATCCGTTACCAAAGCGTGCGCAGGTAGATCACGATCGTCCCAGATCCGCCCCTCGACGGATGGCGCCACCTCAGAGGAGTGATGAATCTCGGTCTCCTCCGTGGCGATAACCGCCCAACCGCCCTCCGCTTTCATGCCTCGCATCGCGGCGAGCGCCGACGGGTCGCGATGGCCCATCCCGTTGCAGTGGGGTACCTGGAAGAACCGGTTGCGAGCGGTCACCGGACCGATCCTCACCGGCTCGAACAGGATGTCGTAGCGAGCGTCGCGGCTAGTCATGATTCACAAGGTAGTCGCCGCGAAGTCCGTTTCCCCCCTCGCCGGCAAGCAACAGCTTGCCGCCACTCCCCCTTCGGAGGGAGAAACACCACGACACCGTGCTCTCCTCAGCTCAAGGCTCATGGCTCATGGCTTCCTAACAGGCGGCCAACGCCTCCGTGGCTTCCACGTACTCGTAGCCGAGCGCTTTGGCCACGTGCTCCTCGGTCACCTTGCCTTTGCAGACGTTGAGGCCACCGAGTAGGTGCTCGTCGTCGAGCATTGCTTGCTTGGCTCCCTTGTCGGCCAGGGCAAGCGTGAAGGGCAGCGTCGCGTTGTTGAGGGCATACGTTGATGTGCGGGGTACCGCACCCGGCATGTTGGCAACGCAGTAGTGCACGACATCATCGACCACATAGGTCGGCTCCTCGTGCGTAGTCGCGCGGGAAGTTTCGAAACAGCCGCCCTGATCGATCGCCACATCCACCAGAACGGAGCCCGGACGCATCGCCTTGACCATCTCCGCCGAGACCAATCTCGGAGCACGATCGCCTACGACCAGGACCGCACCCACAACGAGGTCGGCATCCAGTACCCAGTCCTCGATGGCTGAGGCGGTTGAGTACACGGTTTGCAGAGCGTTGCCGAACCGCCGAGCGAGCCTATCCAGCACACCGATGTTCCGATCGAGCACCGTCACTTCGGCGCCGAGCCCGGCCGCCATCTGAATGGCGTGTTCTCCGACGACACCGCCACCGATTACGACGACGTTCGCAGCCTTGACGCCGGGGACGCCGCCCAGCAACAATCCGGCTCCACCGTTGGGAGCTTCGAGGCAATGCGCGCCCGCCTGAATGGACATGCGACCCGCCACCTGGGACATGGGGGCGAGCAACGGGAGGCCCCCTTTGCGATCCGTCACCGTCTCGTAGGCGATACAGGTAGCGCCGCTATCTACGAGTTCTCTGGTTTGATCTGGATCCGGAGCAAGGTGCAGGTATGTGAAGAGCACCTGGTCATCACTGAGCTGAGCACGCTCGACCGCCTGCGGTTCTTTGACCTTGACGATCAACTCCGCCTCATCCCACACGTCCGCCGCGGTGGCGGCAATCTGAGCCCCGGCCGCGACGTATGCCTCATCGGTTGCCCCGATTCCGATTCCGGCAGAAGTCTCCACGAGAACCTCGTGGCCGTGAGCGACGAGTTCCCTGACGCTGGTAGGAGTCAGTCCGACCCTACGTTCGGCCTTCTTGATCTCCTTCGGTGCCCCAACAAGCATTCGGTGTACCTCCGTCGCCTTTCAGTGGATTCTGCTCGTCTATCAAATTGCCGTCAGTACCTTGCGCAAGGCTGAAACCATCGTATCGATCTGCTCATCGGTTATGACCAGCGGAGGACACATGGACATGTGTGGTGGAATCGGCCGAATGATCACGCCCATTTCCAGGAGCGCATCACGTACGGCGACAACGTCGACGCCGTCGAGGAGGGTTATCCCCCACACGGCTCCCTCACCCCGGACGTCCAACAGCAGGCCCTCGTCACGCAAATCGTTGAGACCAGCAGAGAGCCGCTCTCCAATGGCAGTCGCCCTGGCCAGCAACCCTTCTCGCTCCTGGATCTCGATGCACTTCAGAGCTGCCACACAACCCAACTGATGTCCCGAGTAGGTGTAGCCGGTTCGAAGTGTGAAGTCTTCGTCCGCTTCCAGCCCGGCGAGCACCGCAGGTCCGACGATGACACCCGAAAGGGGAACGTACCCGGATGTGACTCCCTTGGCGAAGGTGATCATGTCGGGCGTCACTCCGTAGAACTGACTTCCGAACCACTTCCCCGTCCGCCCGAAGCCGGTGATTACTTCATCATGAATGAGGAACGCACCGTAGGTGTCACACAGGTCGCGCAGGTGTGAAAGGTAACCCGGAGGGGGCGGCCACACGCCACCGGCGCCCTGAATCGGCTCCGTTATCACTGCGGCGATCTCATCACCGTGCTCGGCGAAGATCTTCTTCATCGCCTCATCGTCATCGGCAACCACATTGATGATGCCGGGAACCAGCGGACCGAAGCCTTCGCGATTCGGCGGAATGCCCTGCACCGAGGTGCCGCCGTAGTTCGTGCCGTGATAGCCGCGCTCGCGACTGATGATTATCTGCTTCTCGGGATGACCCAACTGACGCTGGGAAATCCGGGCCATCTTCATCGCCGTGTCAACGGCTTCAGATCCGGAAGAGCCAAAGAACACCCGGGCCTCGTCATAGGGCGATAGCTCGACGATCTTGGCGGCCGCCTGTTCCGCCGGAGGGTTCGTGAAGGGGTCGAACGTGTGATAGGCGCCCAACCGTTTGGCCTGTTGGGCGATTGCTTCGGCTATCTCTTCACGCCCGTAGCCAACGTTGGCATACCAGAGCGAGCCCATGCCATCGATGTACTCCTTGCCCTGATCGTCGAACACCAGGGCGCCCTTGCCGTCGGTTATCGAAACGAAGTCGTCTCGGAGGGGTCGCGTAAACGGATGCAGGAACGAGCTCGGCATGGGCACTATCTCCCTTGATTGCGAAACCTATCAATCGATAGGTAGTCTATCGCGTGTAATCGGGCCCGGCAACGCCGGCCCCTACATCAGGTTAGTGAGGAGGCGTCGTGCCGAAGATCGTCAACTCGTGGAACGAGTGGGGCCGTCTCAAGCGAGTCATCGTCGGAAGAGCAGATGGAACGATGGTGCAGGCACCGGAGCCCGCCACCGTCCGCGATTGGCCCGAATGGGGTTTCCCGAAGGGTACCTTTGGACGTCTCCCACAAGAGATGGAGGACGCCGCCAACGAGCAGTTGGACAACTTCGCTGCCCTCCTCGAGACACACGGCGTCGTCGTCGACCGCCCCGAGCCTCTCGACTTCTCTCAGAAGGTATCAACTCCCGACTGGACGCAGGACTCGATGTTCGGCGTGATGCCTCCTCGTGATGTGCTCCTCACAGTCGGCAACGAAATCGTAGAAGCAACGATGTCGCAACGATCACGTTGGTTTGAGTACCTCGCCTACCGGCCGCTCCTCCAGAGCTACTTCGACCAAGATCCTGAGTTCCGATGGGAAGCTGCTCCGAAACCGCGGCTCACAGATGCCACATACGTGGACGGCATGGAGTTCTGGGATTACGCCGAGTCGCTTCCAGACGAAGAACAGATCGAACGGTTTACCAAGAAGAAACAATGGAACCTGACCGAAGAAGAGCCTCTGTTCGACGCCGCCGATATCGGCCGCTTCGGCAGAGACCTCTTCGTACAACGGTCTACCACCACGAACGGCAAAGGCATCGACTGGCTGCGGCGCCACTTCCCGGAGCATCGCCTCCACGAAGTTCTGTTCTATGAAGCGCACCCGATGCACATCGACGCCACGTTCATCCCGCTTCGTCCGGGACTAGCCGTGAGCAACCGCAAGCGGGTTCCGATGACCGACGAAATGGTGAAGTTGTTCGAAATGAACGATTGGGAGATCGTCCCGTGTGCAGAGCCGGCCTACAACAAAGACACCAAACCCCCGCTGTGCTTCTGCAGCGAGTGGCTGTCGATGAACACGCTGCTGCTGGACGAGAAGACGATCTTCGCTGAGGAAACCGAGACGGCTCAGCTGCAGCAGTTCTCCGACCTCGGGTTCGAGGTCATTCCCGTTCCGTTCTGGGCCGTCGGTCCATTCGGTGGAGGCCTCCACTGTGCAACCGCCGACGTCTACCGGGAAGGAATGATGGAGGATTACTTCCCGAAGCAGATTCCGGGGTATTGAGCCGTTAGCCATTAGCCGTTGGCCATTAGCAAGACAGAAAAGGATGACACAATGAGTAGGCGAAAAGTAATCATCATCGGAGCTGCAGGACGCGACTTCCACAACTTCAACACTCGCTATCGGGACGACGAGTCCGTCGAGATCGTGGCGTTCACAGCCGAGCAGATCCCCGGCATCGAAGATCGGACCTACCCGGCCGAACTCGCCGGACCGCTCTACCCGAACGGCATTCCCGTCTTCGCCGAAGAAGAACTGCCCCGGCTCATCGATGAGTTGGGCGCCGACGAGTGTGCATTCTCATACAGCGACATCTCCTACCACCATGTGATGGGTGTCGCGGCCATCGTCCAGGCAGCCGGAGCAGCCTTCATACTGCTCGGTCCGAACGACACGCAGGTCAAGAGCACCAAGCCGGTCATCTCGGTGTGTGCGGTCCGCACCGGATCCGGAAAGAGCCAAACCTCCCGCAAGGTCGTCGAAACCCTGATGGAGAAGGGCCTCAAGGTCGTCGCCATCCGGCACCCGATGCCATACGGAGATCTCACGGCCCAGAAGGTCCAGCGTTTCGCCGAACTTGCCGACCTCGAGAAGCACGACTGCACGATCGAGGAGATGGAGGAGTACGAACCGCACATCGTGCGCGGCAACGTCATCTATGCCGGGGTCGATTACGAAGCCATAATTCGAGCCGCTGAGAATGATCCAGACGGCTGCGACGTGATCGTGTGGGACGGTGGCAACAACGACTTCTCGTTCTACGAGGCCGACCTGGCCTTCACCGTTGTCGATCCGCATCGTCCGGGACACGAGTTGTCCTATTACCCGGGTGAAGTGAGCCTGCGCATGGCCGACGTCGCGATCATCAACAAGATCGACTCGGCCGACCTGGCCGGAATCGAAACCGTTCGAGAGAATATCGCCAAGGTCAATCCGAACGCGAGAGTTATCGAAGCTGCCTCGACCGTACGTCTCGACAATCCGAGCGTCGTCGATGGGAAGCGCGTGCTGGTCGTCGAAGACGGCCCAACGCTCACGCACGGCGGGATGAAGATCGGCGCCGGGGTGGTCGCCGCCAAGAAACACGGGGCGACCGAGTTCGTGGACCCCCGTCCATATCTGGTCGGGAAACTCAAGGAAACGTTCGAAACCTACCCGGACATCGGCACGATTCTGCCGGCGATGGGTTACGGCGAGGAGCAGCTTCGGGACCTCGAAGCAACGATCAACGCCACCGACTGCGATGCCGTCGTCATCGGAACCCCGATCGATCTCGGCCGTATCGTCGATATCAAGAAGCCGACCACCCGGGTCTTCTACGATCTTCAGGAGATCGGCGAACCCAATCTGGACGGAATCCTCGCCGAGTTCGTGACCGAGCACGGCCTCGGTTAGCAGAGAAGTACCTCCGGCTCGGTCGACGGATAGGCTGTCGACCGAGCTGTTGAGAGGAGGCAGGCACGTGGAAACGATCGAGCTGCGACCGGCAACCGACTTCGAGTTCAATCGCTACTTCGTGGATCTGACCAACCTGAAGGTACGATTCGAGCGACTGGTCTGCGAAGACCTTGAGGACGCTCTCGGAGGAATCGCTCGAGCTACCAAGCTTCTGGATGACGTCGTCATCGAGGACCCGTATGCGCCCTCATCTCCACTGGTCATGAACCTCGGGTTGATGAGCGGAACCCGGGTGATGACCGGCCTGCGCACCTTCTTTCACGGTTACTCACCGCTCAAGCAGACGAAGGACGGTAGGCCGGGGTTGATGTGGTCGGCGGGAAGCGGTCATTTCGGCACCAAGCTTCGAGGCCTTGGAGTCGACGAAGTCATCTTCACCGGCAAGGCCGACCACCCGACCCTTCTGTATCTCTCCTCGGGCGGTGACGGAGAGTCTGTTCGCTTCGAGTTCCTCGACGCTACCGACTTGGCCGGTCGGATGATCAACGACCGGATTCAGGATCTGCACGGCCGGTATCCACAGGCGCATTTCGCGGTAGTGGGACCGGCCGGCGAGAACTACGAATCGGTGCGTTTCGCCTCGATTGCCTTGTCGACGGACAACCAGTTGGAGAGCGGCGACGGCAAGCCACGTTTCTGTGGCCGAGGCGGCTACGGCGGAGTGATGGCATCCAAGAATCTCTGGGCAATCGCCGCAGATGGGCCGAACCCCGCACGTGCTCGGGGTCTGAAGGACGTCAACCGAGAGATCAATCTCGGTGAAGGTAGCGCTCGCTATCGCGACCTCGAGCATGATCGTGGCGGAACATGGCGCACCATGAAGATGATGCAGGAAGCCCAATCACTGCCCGAGTTCAACTTCGCTCCGACGGGCACCTCCGCGTCGATTCCCTTACTCAGACCAAGTGTCGAGGCCGGACCCTACGTGGTTCAAGCGGAGGGGTGCTATCTGTGTGGTATCAAATGCCACAAGAACGTCTACGACAAGACTGACGACGAAGCGGGCAGCTTCCGGGCCAAAGTTGACTTCGAACCGATCACGCTGTTGTCCTCCAATTTGGGAATCTTCGATCCTGATGCGGCACTCTCGCTCATTGAACTCACCGACGAGTTGGGCATGGACTCGATATCTCTAGGCGTCACGCTTGGGTATGCGATGGATCACAACCGCCGCACCGGCTCCCACCTGTTGGGAGGCCTGGAGTTTTCGGATTTCAACGCCGTCGACAGGGCGATTCGAGCTGTTGCCGACGGCCGGCTTGCCGAGTTGGGCCAGGGTGTGAAGCGTCTGTCGGAGCAAACCGGCGAGACCGCTTACGCCATGCATTCGAAGGGTGTCGAGTATCCGGCGTACCAGCCGCACACGAACCCCGGATTCCCCTGGGCGCTGGCGGGTGGTCACATGTCGATGCGGACATTCTTCTTGTATGTGATTGAAAGGGAGACCGGTGTCGACTATTGGGTCGACGCGATCACCAATCGGGGGCCGCTCTACCTGATGGATGACATCACAGGGTTGTGCAAGTTCGCCAATGTCGGCGCCGACGTCGAGGCACAAGCGTTACAGATTGCGGTCGGCCTAGATATCAGCGAAGAACAACTCAGCGCCGTCGTGATGCGAACCTTCCTGCGCGGCTACGCCAACGAGCGGCGGACGGGTTTCGGACGGGACGACTACCGGTTGCCGTCGGAGGCTCATCAACCGATGGAGGGTTCCAAGCTGCCGCACTTCAACACGCCGGAATTCTTCGAGCAGCTACGAATGAAGGTGATGGAAGAACTCGACCGCCGCGCCGTCGACGCCGGCTTCATGCAAAGCCTGTTCTTGCGTTAGGAACCCACCAAAAACGGATACGCATTGACGCAAGAACGGTCGGCTACCGCTCGAACCCGAGAGCGCGCAACTCCCCGCCGACCGATGGGTCCTCCAACAGCTCACGGAGTGCCACTACCGCCGGCCGATTCCAACGGGATTCGGGTATGGCGAAGTCGTACTGCTCATCCTGAAGGAAGCGGAACTCCAGTCCGGCGGCCTCTGCCACCGTGTCGAGCGTCACCCCCCAGTCGGCGCGCCCCTGCTCGACGGCGGCCGCCACCGCGTGGTGCGTGCGGGCCTGATGGAGATACCCGTCGGGACGGTTACCTTCGAGCAACCGGTCGATGAGGCTGCGTGTGCCGCTGCCGGCATTGCGATTGACCATGCGCCGGGCGCCCGCGCCGAGCACCACCACCAGTGCGTTGTCGTCGCAATCTGCCAACTCTTGATCGCTGCTTCGAAAAACGATGCCCTGCCGGCGCCGGTAGCCCGACAAGAGCCGCACGTCGGCCGGAAGAAACGAAGCGTTGTACTCACCGGTCTCTTCGTCCATGAGGTGGATACCCGCAACGTCGGCCTCACCCCGACCTGCCGCGGTCATTCCCCCGGTCGATCCGACCGGCACCATCTTCACTCGAAAACCCTGATCGGCCAGCAGGCTGAGGAGGTGGTCGAAACCGACGCAGTGGCTCCCGATGGCAGCCAGGTCGGCCGGCCGCACTTCGGGATGCAGCAAATGGACGTCAACCACTGCTCCCTCCTCAACGTATTCGGTCGCGGCCGGAATCCGGATGAAGCCATCGGCACGCCCGAACGCCGTCACACTTCCCGATCCTGCTCCCAACGGGTAGGCAGCCAACCCCGCCGGCCCTTCCACCAGATCGACCAGGTTGTATTCGGTTCGGCCCGATGCCGATGTGATTCGCAACGGCATCGTCGCCTCAACCACACTCCGGTCGGGAGCCGACCGACCGGACAGGCGTCGCAACAGCGGCGCCACGAACTCGTGGAATGTGAAGGTCGCCGAGGTGGGGAACCCGGGCAGTACGACGACCGGGACTCCGCCGACCACCGCCAGGAGCACGGGCTTGCCCGGCTTGAGAGCGACTCCATGCACGACGATGCCGGCCGAGTTAGGCAGGCGCTCACCCAACCGCTCGACCACCGTGGCGTTGAGATCACCCTCTCCTTTGGACGTGCCGCCGGACAACAGCACAACGTCGACCGCTTCCGTGCCCGTCACCAGGCCTTCGATCATCTGCTCGAGGAGAACCTCGTTATCCGGGATGATCCCGCACGGCACTGGTTCACACCCGAGTTCCGCGACGGCATCCAGCAGCATGCGCTGGTTCGAATCGAATACTTGCCCGATCTCCAGCGGCCGGCCGGGCTCCACAATCTCATCGCCGGTGGACACCACCGCCACCCGGGGGCGAACGATCACGTCGATCCGAGCCGCTCCCACCGCCGCCAGCACACCGGTCTCTCGGGAGCTGAGCCTGGTGCCACGCCGCATGACGGTTTCACCGCGGCCGATGTCGGATCCGGCGAAGGTGATATTTCCTCCCGGGACGGCCGGTCGAACCACACGGATTCCACCGGGATCGGGCTCAGTGTGTTCCACCATCAGTACTGCATCGGCTCCCCGAGGGACGACACCGCCGGTGGCTACCGGCACCGCCACACCGGGAGCAACCTCGAATCCCTCCGGAGGCGCTTGTCCGGCCGCCAGTGAGACGTCCGCCACCCTCAGAATGATCGGATCTAGTTCCTCGGCCCCGAACGTATCCTCGGCTCGCACCGCACAGCCGTCCACGTTGCTCCGGTCGAAGGCCGTCACATCAACGCCGGAAACCACGTCAGCCGCCAGCGTCCGCCCGAGCCCGGACCCCAACTCAACAAACTCGCTGCGGGGCTGAAGATGCGCACACGCCTCGTCGAAACGCTGGTGGGCGACGGATTCGTCGACAACATCGAGGAACTGTTGCTGTCTCATGAGATGCCCGACGGGTCGTAGATCTGGACATCCACCTCGGACCCTTCCGGATACCCCTCCAACCCGGCCGGAACAACCACGAAACCGGTCGCTCTGGTCACCGATGACAGCACCGAAGCGCCCGAGATGGCAATCGGGTGAACGAGGCCGTCCTCAACCCGAACCCGGGCATAGTCGGTGCGACCGATCTGCGAGACCAGACGCTTCTCGAGGGGAAGCCGCACAGACGGATATGGCCATGCCTCCGGCAACCCACCCAGTCGTCTGATTACCGGCCCGGCGAAGAAGTCGTAGGCCACCAGACATGAGACCGGATTACCGGGAAGAATGAGCACCGGAGCACGATCGATCCTGCCAACGCCCGCTGGGGACGAGGGCCGCATCGCCACACCGTGAATCTTGAGTTCACCTAGCTCACCGACCAGCAGCGGCACCCGATCTTCCGTGCCGACGGAGGCAGCACCGGCCGTCACGATCACATCTGCACCAGGTTGAGCAAGCGCCTCGCGCATCGCCGCCCGGTCGTCGGCGAGTCGGAGAACTTCCGCGATCCCTCCGTCCCGTTCGATGAGTGCGGTCAGCATCGGCGAGTTGCTGTCCACAATGCTTGTGCCGTGTGGTTGCTCACCAGGTTCCAGCAACTCGTCACCTGAAACGATCACCCGAACCAGGGGTCGACGGACGACCGAGACCGGATTGTGTCCAATCGAACTCAACAGGCCGACATCCTGCGGCAAGAGCCTCCGACCGCCGGCCAGCACCCGGTCGCCCGTCTCAATATCCTCGCCAATCCGCCCGACATTGCGATCTCTCGCCACGGGGGCTTGCACTTCGACAACTCCCCCGGCCTGGTTGGCATCCTCGGCTCGCAGGACCGCGTCGGCACCGCCGGGAAGTGGAGCGCCGGTCATGATCCGCATCGCCTCGCCGCGCTCCACCGGCCTGCCCGGAGCGGAACCCGGGAGAGATTCCCCGATCGCGGTCAGCCGGAGCGGGTTGTAGGCGGAAGCCCCGAAAGTGTCTTCGGCGAATACCGCGTATCCGTCCATCGTGGCCCGGCGAAAGGCCGGAACGTTCACCGAACTGCTCACATCACCGGCCAGGACCCGGCCGGCACACCGGCCAATTCCAGCGACTTCTGAGTCAAGCCGCTCCACGCCGTCCAGCGCGGCCTCGAGAGCTTCCTCGACTGTGGAGCGATGGCGGAAACCGCGCATGCGGACATCTTCAGCCCCGCCGGAGATGCTGATGAGAACATCGAGGCGGTCACCGGACGCGACCACCGTGGCGGCCTGTTCATCGCGCAGCACCTGTCGGCCCTCATGAAACAAGGACAGATGTCCATGCAGCAGGCCTTCATCGTCGAGCAGGCGGATCTCGAGATTCGGATGTGCCTCGACGGCCGCCCGCAACACATCGACCACCGTGCCGCCTTCTGTCTCGACGAATTCGAGGTCGGACGCGTACTTCCGCAACATCTCGGGCAAACGAATGGTCACCATGAATCTGGTCCTAAGCGGAGAGTCGTTGCTGCAGTTGCGCCCACAACCTGCGGCCGCCGCGCCAGATCGCCCATCCCATCAGACCACCGGCGGCGCCGAAGACGAGGTGGTTGATCAGAGCACCGAGGAATCCGAATATCTCAACTCGCCTGAGAATGTCGGATACCCAGGCGTTGGCAAAGATGAACCCGTACTTGGCTAGGTGCACGATCATTCCGGCGAGGGCGGCACCCCAGGCCCGATTGAGCGGTAGGCGTAGAAGGACACCTGAATCCAGCAGTGCGCCGGCCATACCGTAGAGCAACAAGTTGTAGCCGAGGGAGTGACCGAGGCCGACCGGGATGGCCCACGCTCCCATCACAAATCCGGAGATCGTTGCCATTCCAATCCGGCCGTTCAGCAAACGGCCCGATACCAGTACTGCAATCCAACCGACGCCGGCGTGACCGGGAATGCCGAGGGAGAAATCGAGATACCGCTTGGCGAGCGCTGCCACCAATCCGATCGCCACCGCCAGGGCAACATCGACGGCAATCGCCCGCTGTCGAGTCGAGCTACTTCTTGCGAGAGTCTGCATTGACCCATTTCTCCCTGGCACGTTTCGCGACCAACACCGGGTGACCGCCCATCAGTCTGGGTCGCACCCAATCTCCGAGGTCGAGCCTACTGGTATGCGGAAGCGGTTCCTCCCCCACGACGTCGATGATCGCCGTGATCCCCGTCAGTTCGAGGATGTCGCCGACCGTCATGACCCCGGCTACCTGTCGTATCCCCGGCAAATCGACGAACCGACCGTCGTTGCCCTCGATTCGGAGCGCCATCGCCCCCAATGCGCCGATCACTCCATCTTCGGTGCCACCCAGCCCGATCAAACCGGCGGCATGGGTGGCGCCGAGACGGCGGGCATCAGACTGCGTTACCAGTCCTTCCTGCGTGCGACGGGCGAACGAAACCAGATCAGTAGACGATTCCCGGCCGATAGCGACACCCGGGTCGGACCCTTCGATCGACTCTCTCCCGACGATGCCGC
>JAUVQS010000091.1 GCA_030598025.1 Acidimicrobiia bacterium
GTATTCGATTCGGCATCGAACTTGGCCGAATGAACTCCAATGACCACGAGTTCGTCTGCGAATTCTGCTTCGAGACGCTCCAGGTCGGGGATGATGTGGATGCAGTTTATGCACCCGTAGGTCCAGAAATCGAGCAACACGACCTTGCCTTCGAGATCGCCGATCGTGAGAGGTCGCTCGGTGTTCAGCCAATCGACGTCGGTCGGAAACTCTGGAGCCCGAACGGAGGCAGATTCGGTGTCTTCAACTGCTCCGGTCGCGGTCGTCTCTGAATCTGTGTCGCTTCCCGAGGTGCAGGCGGACAGAACGAGCAACACTGCAAGGAGTAGCGGCGCAATCCGTCGGATCATGGGAGTAAGCATGGCAGCGCTCCGGCTTTAGCTCGGCCGGCGAACCAGATGCGGATTCCAGGCAGGTGGGCGAGCGGCGTGGCGCTACTTCTTGGCCTGCTGGTAATAGGGGTTATTACCGGAATCATGATCGGTCACGTCGACCACTCTTGTGATCTCCGGGATGGCCTCGGTGAGAATGCGCTCGATTCCATGCTTCAGGGTCACGGTCGCCATGCCGCACCCCTGGCAGCCGCCCATCAACTCCAGGTAGACGGTGTCTTCTTCGACGGAGATGAGCCGCGCCCCGCCGCCATGTGAAGCTATCGCCGGGTTGACCTCATGCTCGAGAACATGCTGAACCTGCTCGGCCAATGGACCGGTCAGCTCGGCACGGTCGACACTGGGCATGGTCGGGCTGGCGGGGTTGTTGGGGTTGTCGATGGCAAGACCCGGATTCATCGGATCCTCTCCGAGATTGATCGTGGCGCCTCGTAGATTGTCGACGTCGGCCGAACGCATCATGACTGCCAGATCGCCGGTGCGCTCCACTACGTGGTCGGGTTGCGCATCAACCACCGGCACGAAACTGAGTTCGTAATTGAACTGCTGACCTCGCGCCCCGTTGACCTCGAGGAAGAGGGCGAACTCATCATCGCCCGATTCCGCGTCACGGATCTCACGGATCATGCGCAGCGCGTCTTCGGTTATCGAAAGAATGGTGTCGTTCATCCCGCTTCCAACTCAAGAGTGCAGGACGGCATGGTACATGTTCGCTTGGTTTGCGCACGTCGGTAGGGTGCGGCCCATCATGCCCCACGTCGTCCTCATCCTCCCGACCGCCACCTACCGTGCGGCTGAGTTCGTCGACGCAGCCGCACAGTTGGGCGCACAGATCACTGTTGCCTCAGAAGACCGACCGCCGCTCGCCGATGGATCTGGTGCCCCCCACGTGCTCATCGACTGCGATTCGCCCGAGTCCTCCGCCGACCTGATCGTCGCACACGCCGACCACCATCCGATCGATGCGATCGTCGCCGCCGACGATCAAGGTGTCGAAATCGCGGCAATCGCAGCCGGCAAACTCGGACTCCCCCACAATCCGCCGTTTGGGGTGGCAGCTACGCGCAACAAGGCGATGTTGCGAAGAGCTCTGGCCGGCGCGGAAGTACCGCAGCCGGCCTTCGGCGTCGTCAACACGCCAGAGGATGCCGAAGCCGCAGTTGCCGATCTCGGCGCCCCCGCAGTATTGAAACCGCTCGGTCTCAGCGCCTCCCAGGGAGTCATCAGGGTCGACCGCCCGGCCGACGCACCGGCGGCGGCCGATCGGATCCGTCGAATCCTGATCACCGAGGGCCATTCCCCCGGCGAGCCGATCCTTGTCGAGCGCTTCGTACCAGGGATTGAGGTGGCGGTCGAAGGCTTGCTCCTCGACGGCAAGCTCGAAGTTCTCGCCGTCTTCGACAAGCCTGATCCCCTCGACGGCCCATATTTCGAGGAGACGATCTTGATCGCCCCGTCCCGTTTGCATCCAGAGATGATCGATGAAGTCGTGAGGGTCACCGAGAAAGCAACCGCCGCTCTCGAACTGCGGGAAGGTCCAATCCACGCTGAACTGCGGGTCGACGGCTCGCGGGTCGTTCTCATCGAGGTGGCCGCCCGCTCAGTCGGCGGCCTGTGTGGGAGATCGCTCCGATTCGGGCTGCTGGGTACCTCGCTCGAAACCCTGATCCTTCGTCGCGCCCTCGGCATGCCGGTAGCCGGCCTCCGCCGGGAGGGGGTGGCGTCGGGAGCGATGATGCTCCCGATCCCGCGAGCGGGAGTCTTCCGCTCGGTCCGCGGACGTGAAGAAGCCCTGAGCGTTCCAGGGGTCACCGACCTCGAGATCTCGATGCACCCGGGAGATATCGTGCGCACGCTGCCGGAGGGCAACCGTTATCTGGGGTTCCTCTTCGCGAAAGGCGAGACGCCGCAAGATGTTGAGGATTCCCTCCGTTTGGCACACGGCAAACTCGAGTTCGTCATCGACTGAATCGCCCCCGACCCCACCGACGCACCTTGGGAGCCCGGTGCGATGGCGTCGATCGGTCGGATGTCCACGGCGCATATGGAGCGATCGTCAGTTCCGCCAGGGCGAGTAGCACCGTGTCGTAGTTGACCCTCCAGCCGGACCAGTCCCGCCATGCCTGATCGAGGTCGGCCCGGATCGGCACTCCGGCCTCGGACAGTCGATTGCACGCCTGATCGAACTCTTCCCGGGTCACAGATATCGGATCGTCCGGTGAAGGGTCAGGGTCGAAACGAATCCCGAAGAAGGTAGCGATACGGCCCAGGGCAATGAATCCGCTCCTGATGCAGAGTTGGGCCTGCGGTTGGGGACCCACGTCCAGGGTTGAGACGGTCAGCGCCGCGGCATCGAGAACGGTTCCCGCCGCAACTACCCACGATCGATCCGGCTGGGGTGAACGAAAGAACGTCAGAGCCGGGTAGCTCGTATGGCTCTCCTCGACGTCGGTGAACCAGTGCTCCCACCGCTCCCACACTCCCGGGAGCTCATCCAACCAGCCGATGGCGGTGATGCGCTCCAGCATCTCGACTGCGGATGGAGGAGAACCGGCGCGTACCTCCAGGAGTGCGACGGCGAATTCCCGGCGGGAGAACGCCGAGTACATAGAGGGCAGGAACGTGATCAGCAACGCCACGAGACCGAGACCCAGCACGGCTTCACTGAACGCCAGAATTCGCTCGCCGGTAGGTTCGACCGCAATGAACCCCAGAGTCAGCAGCGACGACCCACTCACCGCAAATGCCTCGCTCAAGTCGTAGTCACCGGTCGCCCAGAACATCGCCATGTAGCCGGCCAGAACGAGCATCAGCCAGGCAGCCGGAAGCAGCACCAGGCTGACCGGCGCATACATCGCCATGACCCGATCGCGATCCTCGTATTGGCGACGATCATGAGCCATCACGTCGAAGAGCTTCCGGCTGGCGGCAAAGACGGCGCGGGCCAGCAGGCTGACGGCGCTGCGCGGCAACACAACCGTACGAAGCGCGGAGGTGAGCGTCCACAACACGACCAACAGGCCGAGCACGTAAACGAGTACCTGCGCGAGAACCATGTCGGGAGGATAACCAGGCTCCGTTTGTCCGCCGGGGGGCAGGCAGGCCAGAATCGGCACATGAAACTCACGAAGTCATCGGGCATCCTGCTGCATCCCACCAGCCTTCCCGGACCGTATGGGATCGGTGACCTTGGTCCGGCCGCCGTGGAGTGGGTCGACATGTTGTCGGCGTCCGGCACGGGCATGTGGCAACTGCTACCTCTGGGCGCGACCGGGTATGGAGATTCGCCGTATCAGTGCTTTTCATCGTTCGCCGGCAACCCCTACTTGATCAGCCCGCAACTCCTCGTCAACGACGGGTTGTTGTCGGACGACGATCTCGGTGCTCTCCCCCATTTCGCCGATGACGAGGTCGATTACGGCGCAGTGATTCCCGCCAAGGTAGGTCTGCTCGACAGAGCCCACGAACGGCTCCCCGGCTCCGGGCTCGAAGCGGAGTTGGAGGCGTTCCGACACGATCAAGCGGCTTGGATCGAAGATTTCTCGCTCTTCATGGCACTCAAGGACGTGCACGGGGGCCGCCCCTGGTGGACATGGGAGCCCGAACTCCGCGATCGCGACGGGGCGATCATCGAGTTGGTCGGGCGGCGACTCAGCACATTGATCGACAGACACATCTTCAGGCAGTTTCTATTCAAACGCCAGTGGAAAGACATCCGCACTCACTCCGCCGAGCGCGGCGTTCGAATCATCGGAGACCTCCCGATCTTCGTCGCCGAAGACTCGGCAGACGTTTGGGCCAACCGGGACCTGTTCCTTCTCAACGAAGATGGCCGTCCGACTGTGGTGGCCGGGGTCCCGCCGGACTACTTCTCAGAAACCGGTCAGCTTTGGGGAAATCCGCTCTACCGGTGGGACGAACACGCGGCTACAGGATATCGCTGGTGGCTCAGTCGGATGCAGGCGGTCCTGGAGATGGTCGACGTGGTACGCCTGGACCATTTCCGAGGATTCGCCGGTTATTGGGAGGTGCCTGCCTCAGAAGAGACCGCTCAGAACGGCCGGTGGGTCGAGGGACCGGGGGCCGCCTTCCTCGAGGCCATGGCCGGTGAGTTCGGTGAGCTCCGGATAATCGCCGAGGACCTGGGTGAGATCACCCCGGACGTGATTGAACTCCGAGATCGATTCGAACTCCCTGGAATGAAGATTCTCCAATTCGCCTTCGACTCGGGAGATGAAAACGACTTCCTTCCGCACCGATTCCCGAAGCATTGCGTTGCCTACACAGGAACGCACGACAACGACACCACCCGGGGTTGGTTCGAATCAGCAAACGAGAACGACAAGGCGTTTGCTCTCAACTACCTCGGAGTCGACGGCTCAGATTATGCGTGGGATCTGATCGAGGCCGCCTGGCAATCGCGAGCCGCCTGGGCGGTCGCCCCCCTCCAGGACGTTCTCAGCCTGGGAAGCGAAGCTCGCATGAACTTCCCCAGTGTCCCCACCGGCAACTGGAGGTGGCGGATGCCGGCCGGCGCGTTCACGGACGAGCTACAGGAACGCCTGCGCTCGCTCAACGAGCGAACGGCCAGGCTCTTGGGCCCATGAGCTGAGTCCAATGCTGCTCGGGAAGCGCCGAAACTCACTCGTCCGGTATCGGGAAACCCATGAAAGGCGGGTTCGTTGCGCCGCTGAGTGCCGTCTTACGCGCAGAAACGCGCGTAAGACGATTTTGTCATTCGGTCGTCTTCCCAAGTCACACCGACACCGGCGGCGAGCGTAGGCTGAGCGAGCGATGGACGAACCAAGAACTGCGATCGTGCTGGCAGGCGGCGACATTGTTGATCCCGACGTCATTGAGGATCTTCCCCATGATGGCTTCAACGTGGCCGCCGACTCCGGACTAGATCAAGCACTCGCCCTCGGTCTTGAAGTCGATTTGATCGTCGGCGATATGGACTCGGTGTCGCCGGAAGCACTGTCTGCCTACCACGAGGTGCCCATTGAGCTGCACCCCACCGACAAGGATCAAACGGATCTCGAACTGGCGCTACGCGCGGCCATCCGGATGGGAGTGGATCGAATCATCATCGTTGGCGGTTCCGGAGGACGACTCGATCACTTCCTTGCCAACGCCTTGCTCATCTCGTCGGTCGACTTCTCGGAGGTGGACGTCGAATGGCTGACGGGCGACGCCCGACTTCACGTCGTACACGGCACCGCGCGGCTCCATTGCGCGCCGGGTCGTCAGGTATCGCTGTTGGCGGTGCATGGACCGGCGCGCGGCGTCCAGACCGACGGGTTCAGGTGGGAGCTAACAGACGAAGACCTGCTGCCGGGCGCAACGCGCGGCGTGAGCAATATCTTCGAGAAGCCCGTGGCAACCGTGAGCGTCCGCGAGGGCACCCTGCTGGCCATCATGACCGGAGACATGTCGGTATAGGGCCATTGGGAGTCCCTAGAAATGTTTTCGCGACCTGTGAGGTTCTGGCAACACCCTGCATCTTCTTTCACTACCGCACCGCCTGGCGCCGTGCTAATCAACGCTTCGGGGTTGTGCACCTACTTCTTCGATGGGAACCCCGGCGACTGCGGCCCAGGCTGGACCGCCGAGAACCCGTACGCCTGGCACTTCGTCGCCAACCAGACGGGCGGCCTGGAAAACGGCAACGTAACCGCTCTGTTTGTCGCAGCAGGCGAGATCGGTCCAGCCGGACCGACCACGGCCTCCACGAACAATCAGCAGTTCTATCTCTACACGCCGACAGCCGACACACTGCGCGGCGCCTTCATCGACATCGCCGCCGGCAACCTGGTGCTCTCCCACACCTGCAACGACCCGATCAGCAGCGGGCACACGTTCCCATAGACCCCGCTCCGCGGCCCATCGGTAGCATGTGTTGCCACCGACTCCGGAGACGGACTTTGTGAGCAGAACAGGTTCGCCA
>JAUVQS010000004.1 GCA_030598025.1 Acidimicrobiia bacterium
CGCCTCTTCGGCCAAGGCCGAAGAGGTTGAAGAAGCTGCGGCTGATGCCTCCGCTTCTTCGTCAGCCGTTAGCCCTCAGCCATCAGCTGAAGCCGAAGACGCCTCTTCGGCTGAAGCCGAAGAGGTTGAAGAAGCTGCGGCGCCGGATGAAGTCGATGATGAGGGGGGTGAGGGCTGATGAAGGACCCTCGTGACATCATCTTTGAGCCTGTGGTCTCTGAGAAGTCATATGACCTCATCGAAAACACCAACACCTACACGTTCGTTGTCGATCGCCGTGCCAACAAGACGGAGATCAAAGAGGCCGTGAAGTCGATTTTCGATGTGAAGGTCGTTTCGGTCAACACGATGAACAAGCAAGGCAAAGTAAAGAGGACCGGATGGGTCCTTGGTAAGCGCTCCGATTCAAAGCGGGCGATGGTCAAACTCGCTCAGGGCGAGTCGATCGATATTTTTGGGGTCTAGGAATGCGTTACTTCCGTCCCAGCTCAAATCAAACAGTAGGTACAACGTACAACGTACTTCGTACAACGAAGTCGGAATACGTGGTACGTGGTACGTGGTACGCAGCCGAGCGCTGCAGAGCAGAGCGAGGCTGATCCATGCCAATCAAGAAAAGGAATCCAACTTCACCAGGCCGGCGGTTCCAGACCGTCGCCGATTTCTCGGATCTGACCAAGAAGAAGCCTGAGAAGTCTCTGATCACCAAACGGAGCGAGAGCGCAGGCCGCAACTCCTACGGGCGGATAACCTCCCGTCACCGCGGTGGCGGCCACAAGCGCCGCTACCGGGTTGTGGACTTCCGTCGCACGAAGGACGGGATTCCCGCCACCGTTGCTGCGGTCGAGTACGACCCGAATCGCAATGCGCGCATCGCCTTGCTCCACTACCACGACGGTGAGAAGCGATACATACTCTCTCCTGTTGGATTGAAGGTTGGAGACAAGCTGGAGTCGGGCTCCAAAGCCGAAATCCGACCCGGAAACGCTCTGCCGTTGCGGAACATTCCGGCCGGTACGGTCGTTCACGCCGTTGAGTTGCGCCCCGGTGGCGGAGCCAGGATGGCCCGCTCGGCCGGCACCTCGGTGCAGCTCATGTCCAAAGAGGGCGAGATGGCGTTGCTGCGTCTTCCGTCCAGTGAGATGCGTATGGTTCCGCTCGATTGCCGAGCGACCGTCGGTCAGGTCGGCAACACAGAAGCCGAACTAATCAAGATCGGCAAGGCCGGTCGCAACCGGTGGAAAGGTGTTCGCCCCCAGTCACGCGGTGTGGCCATGAACCCCGTCGATCACCCCCTCGGCGGTGGCGAAGGGCGCTCATCTGGTGGCCGGCACCCGGTCAGTCCATGGGGCAAGTCGGAAGGGCGCACCCGCAAGAAGAAAAAGTCCAGCGATCAATACATCATTCGACGACGTACCAAGAAGGGACGGCGATAATCATGGCGCGCAGCCTGAAGAAAGGTCCCTTCGTCGACGATCACCTGATCGGCAAGATCGAGGACCTCAACGAAAGAGGAGAGAAGCGGGTGATCCGCACGTGGAGTCGCCGCTCCACGATCTTCCCAGAAATGGTGGGACACACGATCGCCGTCCACGACGGTCGCAAACATGTTCCCGTCTACATCACGGAGTCGATGGTCGGTCACAAGCTCGGCGAGTTCGCTCCAACCCGCACATTCCGCGGGCATGCAGGGTCGGTGAGGAAGCGATGAAGGCGCACGCTCAAGCCAAGTACATCAGGCAGTCGCCCAACAAGGTGCGGCGTGTGCTCGACCTCGTTCGGGGTCTCCCGGTCGAGGAAGCACGGCACGTGCTCGATCTCACACAGCGGCGCTCCGCCGACTACGTGCGCAAAGTTCTAGATTCGGCAGTCGCCAACGCGGAGCACAATCTCGCTCTCGACGCAGACGAGCTGTTCGTTTCGGAGACCTTCGCAGACGAAGGTCCGACGCTCAAGCGGTGGCGGCCCCGAGCCCGCGGCCGTGCCACACCCATCCACAAACGAACCAGCCATATAACGGTCGTCGTGTCCGACGGCGAGGAGGAGTAAGAAGATGGGCCAGAAGACACATCCTTACGGCTTCCGCCTCGGAATCGTGACCGACTGGAAGTCCCGTTGGTATAGCGACAAGGATTACACCGAGCTTGTCAATGAGGACTGGAAGATTCGCGACTACCTCGAGGGCGAGCTGAAGAGGGGCGCGGTCAGCCGCGTCGAACTCGAACGTACCCGGGACAAAGTTCAGGTCGACGTGCACACTGCCCGTCCCGGTGTTGTCATTGGACGCAAGGGTTCGGAGGCAGAGCGTTTGCGTGACGGTCTCGAGAAGCTCACAGGCCGCCGCGTCAAGCTGAACGTCATTGAGGTCAAAGACCCGGAAACCGACGCACAGTTGCTGGCGCGTGGTGTTGCCGACCAGATCGAGAACCGTGTCGCCTTCCGCCGTGCAATGAAGCGCACGGTCGCGACCGCCATGAAGGCAGGCGCTGAAGGCGTGCGAGTCGAGTGCAAAGGCCGCCTCGGTGGCGCCGACATGGGACGCCGGGAGTGGTACCGGGAGGGACGGGTCCCGCTGCACACACTGCGGGCCGATGTCGACTACGGCACTGCTACCGCCCGTACCACCGTTGGTGCGATTGGTGTCAAGGTGTGGGTATACAAGGGCGACGTCGTCGTCCGTTCCAAGATCACCCGTGAGAAGATCGCTGCTGAAGCCGCCCTGGCGACCGGAGGTCCCAGCCGTGGTCGCGTGGTTCCCGCCAAGGCACGGGCTGAGGCCGCGGCCGGAGGTGATAAGATGCCACGCCTCATTGAAGCCGGCGGCGGCAAACGGATTATCGAAGCCGGCGGCGGCAAGCGTAAAGAGCCTGTGCGTCGGGAAGAAGCGTCCTCACGGATTGCCCCGGAAGAGGCAATCAGTCAGTACGAAGAAGAGCGTGGTGCGCTCGTCGACGAGACCCCCTCTGCGGAGGAGAGCGTCGAGGCGAGTGCCGTCGAAACTCCCACGGTGCCGGAGCCTGAAATGGTTGCGGCCGCGGAAGAGACACCAGCCGAAGAGGCTGCGGCATCTGCCGCGGCAGATGCCGCAGCAGATGCTGCGGTAACCGAGGCAAGCGCCGACGATGAAAACGTCGTGACGGAGTCCACCGACGCCGACACGGGCAATGCGGTGGAAGCCGCATCGGGTGAAGAAGAAGGAGGCAAGTAGATGTTGATGCCCAAGCGGACGAAGTACCGCCGGGTGCATCGCGGTCGGAGACGCGGCACCGCCAAGGGCGGTACCCGCGTGAACTTCGGCGACTACGGTCTCCAAGCGCTCGACACGGGGTGGATCACCTCCCGGCAGATCGAGTCGGCTCGTGTGGCGATCACCCGTGCGGTGCGCCGTGGCGGAAAGGTGTGGATCAACATCTTTCCCGACAAGCCGGTCACGGCGAAACCAGCCGAGACCCGCATGGGATCCGGCAAAGGGGCTCCAGAGTTCTGGGTTGCCGTCGTCAAGCCGGGCCGCGTGATGTTCGAACTGTCCGGTGTCGATGAGACCCTTGCCAAAGAGGCAATGCGAAAAGCCGGCCACAAGCTGCCGATAAGAACACGATTTGTGACGCGGGAGGAAGGGTGACTACTGAGGAACTCCGAGAGCTCGCGCCGACCGAACTGAGCGAGGCGCTCGCCGAGGCGAAGGCCGAGGCCTTCAACTTGAGGTTCCAGCTGGCGACCAACCAGTTGGATAACACCGCTCGCCTCGGGCAGGTGCGCCGCGAGGTGGCTCGCATCATGACGGTGCTACGAGAACAAGAACTTGAAGCCTGGCAGGCGCAGACTGCGGTTGCCGACAAGGAAGGTGCGTGATGGCAGACCGGACACGTCGCAAGACGCGCGTCGGGGTCGTGGTGTCGGATAAGCGCGACAAGACGATCACGGTTGAGGTCACGGGTTCCCGGCGCCATCCGCTGTACGGCAAGGTCGTGCGGAGCCGAGCTCGATTTCACGCCCATGATGAGGCCAATGATGCCCATTTGGGAGATACCGTGATGATCGCCGAGACCCGACCCCTCTCGAAGACCAAGCGCTGGCGCGTGGTCGAAGTCATGGAGCGGGCCCGATGATCCAGCAGGAATCCCGCCTCAAGGTGGCCGACAACAGCGGTGCCCGCGAGGTGCTGTGCATTCGGGTGCTCGGCGGTTCGAAACGCCGGTACGCCGGCGTCGGCGACGTGATTGTCGGCACCGTGAAGGAGGCTATTCCGGGTGCGGCAGTGAAGCGCGGCGAGGTTATTCAAGCCGTCGTGGTTCGCACGGCGAAGGAACACCGCCGGACCGACGGTACATACATTCGTTTCGATGACAACGCTTGCGTTCTCATCGATGCCAACCAACAGCCACGAGGAACCCGCATCTTCGGCCCGGTGGCGCGCGAACTTCGTGAGAAGAAATTCATGCGGATCGTTTCGCTGGCTCCGGAGGTGCTGTGATGCGTTTGCGCGAGGGCGACAAGGTCAAGGTCATGGCCGGGAAGGACTCCGGCAGGGAGTCCCGGATCATTCGTGTCATCCCGACCAAGAACAAGGTAATCATCGAGAACGTGAACACGGCCAAGCGGCACATGAAGCCGCGCGGTCAGACGATGCAGGGCGGCATCATTGACAAGGACATGCCCATGGATGCTTCCAACGTCATGATCATCTGTGACGATTGTGGCCCCACTCGTATCGGATATCGCGTTGACGACGACGGCAACAAGACCCGCACATGTGTGAAGTGCGGAGGTGAACTGTGATCCCTCGACTGAAGCAGCGATACAACGATGAGATCGCAACCAATCTCAAAGGAGAGATCAAGGCTGAGAACGCCATGTTGGTGCCACGTCTCGAGAAGATCGTGGTCAACGTCGGCGTTGGCGAGGCCGTCGCCGACAAGAAGGCGATCGAGTCGGTGATGGCCGAACTCGCCATCATCACCGGCCAGAAGCCGAAAATGAATCGTGCCAAAAAGTCGATCGCAAACTTCAAGGTGCGCCAGGGCATGCCCGTTGGTGCATCGGTGACGTTGCGAGGAAATCGCATGTGGGAGTTCTTCGACAGGCTCATATCCGTCGCGATTCCCCGCGTGCGTGACTTCCGCGGCTTAAACCCGAAATCGTTCGACGGGCGTGGCAATTACTCGTTCGGTGTGACCGAACAGTTGATCTTTCCGGAAATCGACTACGACCAGATCTCAACCGTTCGTGGCATGGATATCACTATCTGCACGACGGCAGACAACGACGAAGATGCACGGGCCCTGCTGAATGCGTTTGGGTTCCCGTTCCGCAGACAACCAGCGCAGGTGTAGGAGCTACTTCATGGCGAAGAAATCGATGATCGCGAAGGCCAATCGCACGCCCAAATTCAAATCGCGTGCTTACAACCGCTGCAAGCGATGCGGTCGGCCGCGTGCCTACCTGCGAAAGTTCGGCATGTGTCGAATCTGTGTTCGCGACCTCGCTCGCAAGGGCGAGCTCCCCGGCGTGAGAAAGGCTTCGTGGTAATCATGATGACCGACCCCATTGCCGATATGTTGACTCGAATCCGCAACGGCGTGCAGGCTGGACACCTGGCCGTGGCGATGCCATCTTCGAAGGTGAAGGAAGCCGTCGCCGGCATCCTGGCCGCCGAGGGATATATCGACGGATTTGATGTTGAGCCAAAAGGCCCGGCGCGTGAGATGACGATCCAGCTCAAGTATGGGCCCCGCCGGCAGAAGATCATCTCTGGTCTTCGGCGTGTTTCGAAGCCCGGTCGTCGCGTTTACAAGAAGTCCATCGAGCTTCCTCGGTCCCACGGCGGTCTCGGCGTCATTGTTGTCTCTACCTCTCAGGGAATGCTGCCGGATCGTGAAGCCCGGCGTCGCCAACTCGGTGGTGAGATTGTGTGTGAGGTTTGGTGACATGAGTCGTGTAGGAAAAGCACCTATCACCCTGCCGTCCGGCGTGAATGTCGCCATCGACGGCAACAAGGTGACGGTCAAAGGCCCCAAGGGGCAGTTGGACCGTGAATTCCACGAACGCGTCTCCATCAGTCAGGAAGACGGTGTTCTCACCGTTGGACGAGTCGATGATGAGCGCGAGTCGCGAGCTCTCCACGGGTTGAGCAGGGCATTGCTCGCCAATATGGTGATCGGCGTAACCGATGGCTACCAGAAAGAGCTTGCAATCGTCGGCGTCGGCTATCGCGCCGCGCTCAAAGGCTCGACCCTCAACTTCCAGCTTGGTTTCAGCCATCCGGTAAGCGTCAACGCTCCGGCCGGCATCACGTTTGAGGTACCTGAGCCCACCAGAATCATTATCAGTGGAATCGACAAGGAGGCGGTCGGACAAGTCGCTTCCGAAATCCGGGCGATCCGCCCGCCTGAGCCGTACAAGGGCAAAGGGATTCGATACAAGGACGAGCAGGTGCGGCGCAAGGCCGGGAAGGCAGGTGTTGCACGATGAGTACCTCAAGAGAAGCTCAAAGGAAGATCCGGCATCGCCGTGTTCGCAAGCGCGTTTCCGGGACGGCCGCGCGCCCAAGGCTGGCCGTGTTCCGCAGCAATCGCTACATCTATGCGCAGGTTATCGACGACGTTGCCGGCAGCACGCTGGTGTCAGCATCTTCGACGGAAAAGGACCTTCGTGGAGAACGGCTCAACATCGAGACCGCCACGAAGGTTGGCAAGTTGGTCGCCGAGCGAGCTCGTACCGCGGGTGTCGGCCAGGTGGTGTTCGATCGGGGAGGCTTTCCGTTCCATGGACGGATCAAGGCCCTGGCCGAGGCCGCCCGCGAAACCGGGTTGGAGTTTTAGGAGAGACGATGGCGAGACAACAGCGACAACAACGCCAGCAGAAAGATACCGACGGACCCCAACTCGACGAGAGGGTCATCCAGATCAACCGCGTAGCCAAGGTGGTCAAGGGTGGCCGGAGGTTCTCCTTCACCGCGCTGGTTGTGGTGGGCGACGGAAAGGGCAAGGTCGGCGTCGGATACGGCAAAGCCAAAGAAGTCCCGGCCGCCATCCAGAAGGGTATGGAGACTGCCCGCAAAGCGATGGTTGCCATCCCGATGGCAGGTACCACGACGATCCACGAAATCATCGGAGAACACAGCGCATCCCGCGTGCTGATCAAGCCGGCTGCACCCGGTACCGGCGTGATCGCAGGTGGCGCCGTGCGCCAGATCCTCGAGGCCGCCGGGGTACGTGATGCCCTGGCCAAATCGCTCGGTTCGCCCACGCACCTCAACGTTGCGAAAGCGACAATGGATGCCCTCCTCAAGCAGCATCGTCCCGACGAGATCGCCAAGATGCGAGGCAAGAGCGCTGAAGAAGTGACTCCTCCGGCTCTGTTGGCCGCCTACCGGTCGACCGAGATGATTCGCGCCCAGGCAGGGGAGTGACGGAACGATGGCTGCTAAGAAGCTTACCGTCACACTTCGCCGGAGCCTGATCGGCGAGAAGCCGAAGACGCGGGCGACGGTTCGTGGCCTTGGCCTCCGGAAATTGAACCAGACGGTTCAACACGAGGACACCGATACCATTCGCGGGATGCTGCACAGGGTGAAGCATCTCGTCGAAGTTGTCGAGAGCAAGAAGTAACCGGTACGTATCCCGTATTACGTACTACGTACCACGAAGAGGATCCAATGGCTGACAAACAGAAGAAGACCAAACTCCAGTTACACCACTTGAAGCCGGCCCCCGGCTCCAAGAAGAAGGCTATTCGGGTTGGGCGCGGTGAAGGTGGACGTCGTGGCAAGACCGCCGGTCGTGGCACCAAGGGTTTGAAGGCCCGCGGGACCGTGCGTCCCGGTTTTGAAGGTGGCAGCATGCCCTTGCAGCGGCGCCTCCCACACCTGCGAGGTTTCAAGAATCCCAACAAGGAGTACTTCACGGTCGTGAACGTCGAGCGACTCGGCGAGTTTGCCGTCGGCTCGACCATCACCCCGGAGGATCTAAGGGCGGCCGGCCTGGTCAAGAAGCGTGGCCGGGTGAAGGTGCTCGCCGACGGAAGTCTGGACAAGAAGCTGACCGTTCGGGCTCATGCTTTCAGCAAGGACGCAGTTGCCAAGATCGAGGCAGCAGGCGGATCAGCAGAGGTCATCGCAGAGCAATGACGTACCGAGTACCGGGTACCAGGTACTAGGTACCCGCAGAACGAATAGGCAGTTGCCCCGTAGGCCAACCGAGGAAGAAGAACCAAGAGAATGCTTGCCGTTTACCGCCATATGTTCACGATTCCCGACTTGCGTCGGAAGATCCTCTTCACGCTGCTGATTCTCGGGGTGTACCGGTTGGGGACCAACATCCCCGTCCCGGGAACAGACCTCGATGCAGTTCAGGCAATCGCGGAAGGGGCGGAAGTCGGCGGTATCTTCGGTCTGCTCAACCTCTTTTCCGGTGGAGCACTCGAACGGTTCTCGGTGTTCGCCCTTGGCATCATGCCTTACATCACGGCGAGCATCATCATGCAACTCCTCACGGTGGTCATTCCGCGCCTGCAGGCGCTCCAGGATGAGGGTGATCGTGGCCGAAAGGTGATCACCCAGTGGACCCGCTACCTGACCGTGGTTCTAGCTCTGCTGCAGTCGACGGCCCTGACTGCTTTGTTTGCAAGCGCCGGCGGAGCAGCTCAACTCGGACTCAGCCAGCCATTGATCAGCGATTCCAGTGCCGCCAAGGCCGCGCTTATCGTGTTGACGATGACCGCCGGCACGGCGTTCATCATGTGGCTCGGTGAGTTGATTACTCAGCGAGGCATAGGCAACGGTATGTCGCTCATCATCTTCGCCAGCATCATCAGCCAGTTACCGGCCAGCTTCTCGCTGATCTATCAGCAGACCGTCGGTGCTTCGCAGCCATTGCTGTTCGTGATGATGATCTTCATCTTCGTCGGGATGGTCGTTGCGATTCTGTACGTTGAGCAGGGACAGCGGCGGATTCCGATTCAGTTCGCCAAGCGAGTGCGTGGTCGGAGGGTCCTGGGTGGGCAGGCGACTTACATCCCGCTCAAGGTCAACTCCGCCGGCGTAATCCCCGTCATCTTCGCGACGAGCGTTTTGTTCTTTCCCGCGCTCATCGTGACGATGATCCCCAACTCGACCAACTCAGTACTCGAGGGTATTCGGAACTGGGTGAACGAGTACCTGGGTTCGACCGGAAGCTCAACCTGGACTTACGTAATCATTCTCTTCTCGCTCATCGTGTTCTTCACATACTTCTATACGGCGATCCAGTTCGATCCGGTTCGGCAGGCTGAAACGATTCAGCGTCAGGGCGGCTTCGTCCCTGGAATTCGCCCCGGGAAGGCGACCGTTCGTCACCTGGAGTACATCCTCAATCGCATCACGCTGCCGGGTGCGCTGTTCCTTGCCTCGATCTCAGTGCTCCCCGCTATAGCTTCGGTGATCTGGGGATTCCAGATCGGATTCTCGGGTGTCTCGATTCTGATTGTGGTCGGCGTCGCTCTCGAAACCATGAAGCAGATCGAGAGCCAGCTGACGATGCGGAACTATGAAGGTTTCTTGACGTGACCAGTACCAGGTACCAGGTACCAAGTACCAGGTACGGCAGCCTCATCGGAGCGCAGCTCCGGTGAGGCTGCTCTTTTTGGGCCCCCCGGGGGCCGGCAAAGGGACCCAGGCGAAACGGGTTGCTGCGAATCTCGAGATTCCACACATCGCGACCGGCGATATGCTGCGACAAGCGGTATCTGAAGGCACCGACCTCGGTCTCAAAGCCAGAGCGATCATGGAGCGCGGCGACCTCGTTCCCGATGATCTGGTAATCGGAATGCTGATGGAACGGATCGCCCGCGATGACGCCTCCGCGGGTTTCATCCTCGATGGTTTCCCCCGCACCATCGGCCAGGCAGCGGCGCTCGAGGATCGATTCGGTGGAGCAGGGCTCGATGCTGCTGTGGTTATCGATGTGGATTCTGACGAGATTGTCCGTCGCATCTCCGGCCGCCGTATGTGTGGCAACGGGCACGTGTTCCACGTCGATGATGCCCCATCCACTGAGGGTGACACTTGTGATCAGTGCGGTGAGCCAACCTATCAACGGGAAGACGATCAGGTCGAGACAGTTCGCAACCGTCTCGGTGTTTACCGCGAACTAACGGAGCCGCTCATCGCCTTCTATCAGGATCGACAGATCGACTTCTATCGCGTTGATGGTGTAGGCGGAGTCGATTCGATAACCGATGCAATTATGGCGGCGCTTCGTCCATGATCACGGTCAAGAAGCCGAACGAGTTCGAGAAGATGGCGATCGCCGGCGCGACGGTGGCTGTGGTACTGCGGACCGTCAAAGAGGCCGCCGAGCCCGGTGTCAGCACGAAAGAACTCGATGCGATTGCCGCCGATATCATTCGCTCCCGCGGCTGCACCCCATCGTTTCTTGGCTATCACGGCTTTCCGGGACACATCTGCACATCTCCGAACTCGGTGATTGTGCACGGCATCCCGGACAGGTACCGCCTGAAAGAAGGCGACATCCTTTCCGTGGATGCAGGCGCCATCTACGAGGGATTCCACGGGGATGCTGCGATCACCTTCGGAATCGGCGAGATCGACCCCGGGGTTCGGCAACTGCTCGATACGACAGAAGCGAGCCTTTGGGCGGGCATCGAGCAGGTGGCCGACGGGGCACGACTCGGTGATATCGGCAATGCCGTGCAGTCTGAGGCCGATCGACGTGGGTTCGGCGTCGTGCGCGAATACGTCGGGCACGGGATTGGACGGCAGATGCACGAGGAGCCACAGGTACCCAACTTCGGCAAGAAGGGCACCGGGATGAAGCTCCGGACGGGAATGGCCGTCTGCATCGAACCGATGTTCAATCTGGGCGGCGCTGAAACGACAGTCGAAGCCGACGGATGGACCGTCGTAACGGCCGACGGATCGATCTCGGCACACTTCGAGCACACGATTGGTATCACCAATAACGGTCGGGTTGTGTTCACGAAAGACGATTTGTCGTCCGGTTCAAAGGCCGACTAAGATTCCCGCCTGGCTTACGGGCCGGTTTGAGCGTGTTCGGCTCCAAGTAGACGGACCAGTTCTAGTTCCCAATCATTCCCTGACCCGCTTGATGTGTGCGTGTGAGGCTGCGGGAGCACCGGCGGTTTCCATTTGAAAGTGTCTGGAGACACCATGAAGGTTCGTCCTTCTACGAAGAAAATGTGTGAAAAGTGCCGGATAATCCGGCGGCGCGGACGCGTCTGGGTCATCTGCCCCAACCCGCGCCATAAGCAGCGACAGGGGTAGTTGATGGCTCGCATCGCAGGCGTCGATCTTCCTCGGGACAAGCGTCTCGAGATAGCGTTGACCTACATCTACGGCATTGGTCGTACTACTTCGCTGAACACGTGTGAAGAACTCCGTATCGATGGCGGTACCAAGGTACGCGATCTCACGGACGACGAAGTGCTGCGCATTCGCCGGCACCTCGATCAGAACCTGCGCATCGAAGGTGATCTTCGGCGCGAAGTACAACAGAACATCCGGCGAAAAGTTGAGATTGGCTCATATCAGGGCATTCGGCACCGGCGCGGTTTGCCGGTGCGGGGGCAGCGGACGCATACCAATGCCCGAACCCGCAAGGGTCCGAGGGTTGCCATCGCCGGTAAGAAACAACTCAGCAAGTAGATAGGTCGCGGAGGTCCCCTTGGCGGAGCAGAGGCGAGTACGCCGGCGTGAGCGAAAAAACATCCCACACGGGGTGGCGCACATCAAGGCCAGCTTCAACAACACCATCATTTCGATTACCGATCAGACCGGCAACTCCATCGTTTGGACGTCGGGTGGTTCGGTCGGGTTTAAAGGTTCGAGGAAATCGACTCCTTATGCCGCACAGGTTGCAGCCGAAGAGGCTGCCCGCCGCGCCGGCGAGCATGGGGTTCGGAAACTCGACGTGATCGTAAGCGGCACCGGCTCCGGTCGGGACACTGCCGTGCGCACTCTTCAGAACATGGGAATGGAGATCACGGGCATCCGCGATGTGACCCCCATCCCGCACAACGGTTGCCGGCCCAAGAAGCGCCGGGGAGGCTGAGAATGGCTCGATATACAGGTCCCCGCCACAAGGCATGCCGCAGGGCGCGTACGCCCCTGTGCCAGTCGAAGCGCTGCCCGGTCGACAAACGACCATACCCTCCCGGCGAACACGGGCGTGCCCGCGTTCGGGAGAGCGACTACTTGATCCAGCTGCGCGAGAAGCAGAAGCTCCGCATGATGTACGGCATACTGGAACGCCAGTTCCGCCGCTACTACCAGGAGGCCGCCCGGCAGAAGGGCATCACGGGTGACAGTCTTCTTCAGATCCTGGAGAGTCGCCTGGATAACGTCGTGTACCGGGCCGGCCTTGCTGCCACCAGGCCGCAAGCTCGGCAGCTCGTCAACCATGGTCACTTCCAGGTCAACGGCAAGAAGGTCGATATTCCTTCGTACCGGGTTCGCAAAGATGACATCGTGGAACTTCGTGAAGGCAGCATGGATCTCATCATTGTCCAACACTCAGTCGACACCGGTGGCCGAACGCCAACAGAGTGGCTAGAGGTTGACACGTCGGCCAAGCGGGTGGTCGTGCATGATCTTCCTAATCGTGCGCAGATCGATACCCCGATTCAGGAACAGCTCATCGTCGAGCTCTACTCCAAGTAAGCAAGGGGAACCGTCGTGTTGATAGTTCAACGTCCACAAATCGAGGAGCAGACAGTATCCGAGCTCCGGTCCCGGTTCATTGTCGAACCGTTGGAACCCGGGTTTGGCTATACGCTGGGTAACACCCTGCGCCGCACGCTCCTGTCGCGCATTCCAGGCGCTGCCGTAACCACGCTGCAGATCGAAGGTGTGCAGCATGAGTTTTCAACGGTGGAAGGCGTCGTCGAGGATGTCGTCGACATCATTCTCAACATCAAGCAGGTCGTAGTCCGCATGGAGGACCACGAGCCGCAGACCGTCTACCTCTCGGCCAAAGGCCCTGGAGATGTGACGGCCGGGCAGCTCAAAGTTCCCGCCGGCGTCGAGATCATCAATCCGGATCTCCACCTCGCCACCCTTTCGTCCGGCGGCCGTCTCGAGGTCGAACTCAGTGTTGAGCGCGGTGTCGGCTACCGGACCGCATTGCGGATCCCGGGCGTCGATGCGATCGGTGTCATGCCGGTTGATGCCATCTTCTCGCCGGTCCGCAAGGTGTCCTACCGGGTCGAGTCGACTCAGGTCGGCCAGATGACCAACTTCGATCGATTGATTCTCGACGTCGAGACGGATGGATCGCTCAGTCCGAGCGAAGCCATCTCTTCGGCAGGAAAGACGCTCGGTGAGCTTCTCGGCCTCTTCGCCGATATCGGTGAGGGAATTGGTCTGGAGCTCGGCGAGGTCGCCATCCCGGAATCTGCTTCACCGGATCTCGACCTTCCGATCGAGGCTCTGGATCTCTCCGAACGTCCTCGCAACTGCTTGCGCCGGGCGCAGGTCAAGACCGTGGGTGAGATCGTTTTGAAGACCGAAGAGGATCTTCTCAACATCACGAACTTCGGCCAGAAGAGCCTCGAAGAGGTCATCGCCAAGCTCGACGAGTTGGGTCTCAGCCTTACCGCCGGAGGAGGCGAGCTCTAATGCCTCGTCCACGGAAGGGCGCCCGCCTCGGTTCGGGGCCAACGCACGAAAAGCACCTGCTCGCCGGTCTGGCCGCCTCCATCATCTGGGAAGAGAAGGTGGTCACGACCATCGCGAAAGCCAAGGCAGTCCGACCGGTTGTCGAGAAGTTCATTACCAAAGGCAAGCGGGGCGACCTGCACGCTCGTCGGCAGGTTCTGAAGCAGATTCACGACAACGAGATCGTCACGAAGCTCTTCGATGAGATCGGCCCCCGCTATGAGGAGCGCCAGGGCGGCTACACCCGCATTGTGCGCACCGGCCCTCGTCGTGGAGACAACGCCGAGATGGCGGTTATCGAACTCGTCTAGACGAGTTCGACGCCTTTAGCCATCAGCCCTCAGCCTTTAGCCTTTAGCCCTCAGCTATTAGGAGCGGGCCCTTCGGGGCCCGCTCTGCAATTGGCACCCTGGTCTGAGCGGCCCTGTTTCCTCCCCCTCCGAGTGGAGCGAGGTTTGGGGGAGGTGCTTCCCGGTCCGTCGGACCGGGAAGCGGAGGGGGCACTCTGGCTCATGGCTCATGGCTCATGGCTCATGGCTCATGGCTCATGGCTCACTGCTCACGGCTGATGGCTAAGGGCTGAAGGCTCACTCCCGCTAGCCTCTTGAGCCATGCCCGAATCGCATCTCGACGCACGATTTATCGATTTCGACCACGACGAGTGGGCGATGCTGCGTGCTAATACCCCGATGACCTTGGACGAGACTGATCTGGCCCGCCTGCGCGGTATCAACGAGGAGCTCTCGCTGTCGGAGGTCGCTCAGATATACCTGCCGCTCTCCCGATTGCTGAACCTCTACGTTGCGGCCTCCCAGCAGCTCTACAAGGTGACCGACACGTTTCTGGGCCAGCCTGCCGAGCGCGTTCCGTACATCATCGGGGTCGCGGGCAGTGTGGCGGTCGGGAAGTCGACTGTCGCTCGCGTGCTTCAAGCCCTCCTCGCACGGTGGCCCGACCACCCGAAAGTCGATCTGGTAACAACAGATGGCTTCCTCTACCCGAACCAAGTCCTCGAGCAACGAGGATTGATGGATCGCAAGGGATTCCCTGAGAGCTATGACGTACGGCATCTGGTTCGGTTCCTGGCGGCCGTCAAGGCAGGAGAGAGGCACGTCGGCGCACCCGTCTACTCCCACCTGGCGTACGACGTCCTGCCCGATGAGGAGCGAGAAACCGATCAGCCCGACATCCTCATCGTTGAGGGCCTCAACGTGCTCCAGACGGGAGATGGAGGTGGCACCAGGGCGAAGGTGTGGGTGTCGGATTTCTTCGACTTCTCCATCTACATGGACGCCGATGAAAAGCACGTTGTTGAGTGGTACGTCGACCGGTTCCTCACGTTGCGAGACACGATCTTTCAGGATCCCGACTCCTACTTCCATCGATACGCCGACCTCTCTGAGGCTGAGGCAGTCGAAATTGCCCGAGATATCTGGACCCGGATCAACGGGCCAAATCTCCGCCAGAACATCCTCCCTGCTCGGGAAAGGGCACACCTCATCATCGAGAAGGACGCCGATCACACCATAAAGAAGGTGCGGCTGAGGCGAATATGAGCAGCGACTTCGTCGCTGGAGCAGGCAGTTGGCGATTGGCAATCGGCTCCCCGAACCCAGCTCTAGCAGGGGGCCAATTGCCAACTGCCAATTGCCATTCGGTTCGTGACCATGCTTGCTGATCTGATTGCGCTACTCGAGGCCTTCACTCCGCCTGATCCCCGGCAGGCTTCGAACCTGCGCCGGATGCTCGATCTGGCCCGTTCTGAGGGAGACCCCACCTCCCGTCATCTGTTCGATCCGGGGCACTTCACGGCCAGCGGCTTTGTGGCGTCCCCCAACGGGGCCGGCGTCCTGCTCGTTCACCACCAGAAGATCGGCAAGTGGCTCCAACCGGGAGGACATATCGAGCCAGGTGACTCGTCGATCGAACAAGCGACACGTCGCGAGGTCGAAGAGGAGACGGGTCTGGCCGACTTTGATTCGCTTGGTCTGCTCGACATAGATATCCACCAGTTCCCGGCGTGGGGAAGCGACCCTGCCCACCGGCATTTCGATGTTCGCTATGGATTCCGGGCGAAAACTGGAATCGTCGAAGCCGGCGATGGAACGCTCGACATACGCTGGATTCCATTCAACGAGGTTGCTCGCTGGAACGCCGAGGTGAGCGTCACCCGCCCGTCGAAAGCTCTCCAGACTCTGGTTCGATGACTCCCGGCCCGCGATAGCAAGGAGCCAATTGCCAACTGCCAATTGCCAGTTACCCTTGCCGTCCATGCTCGACCGGATGATCAGAGCCGTCAGGCTCGACCAAAGGCTCTTCACAGAGGTGTTCTTCGATACGGCCGCCACCGGAGACGCCGTCCTCATTGTGGCCGCGATATACGGTGTCATATACCTCGCCCTCGTCGTCGGGAGCAGTCTGGGCTTCAGCGTCATTTCGTTCATCGGGATTCTGTTGTCGGGTCTCATTGGCTGGTTGGTCGTGTCCGGCGGTCTCTGGCTGGCGGGAACGAAGGTCTTCGAAGGTTCGGCCAGGGGCGCCACCGTCATCCGGTTGACCGGATTCAGCCACGTTCCCCTGGTGCTGCTGGTCGTCGCACCGTTTGTCGGCTCGGTGCTCGTAGATGTGATTGTCGCCGCCGCCATCATCTGGTTCGTGGCGGCCATAGCTGTGGCTGCTCGTGTGTTGTTCGATTTCGACACCAGGAAGTCGGTCGGCAGCGCGTTGCTGGCCGTCGCCCTCTGGTGGGTTGTGCAGTCGATCGGCATTGGCGATGGACTCGCCTCTCTGATCAGATTCTTCTGAGGTGACCGTCTACCGGATGGACATGGCCTATGACGGGTCGGGCTTTCGCGGCTATGCCCGGCAGCTCGAGGTTCGAACTGTGCAAGGTGACCTCGAAACGGCCTTGCACAGGATCCTTCCGAGCGTTGTCACCGTGGTCGCCGGTAGAACCGACGCTGGAGTTCACGCCGACGGGCAGGTGGTCAGCTTCGAGACCGACCAGATCCTGGACATCGACCGTCTGCTCCGTTCCCTCAACAAGATGCTGAACCCCGAAATAGCGGTAGCTGCGGTTTCGGTGGTGTCGGACGACTTCAGTGCTCGCTTCTCGGCGACCTCCCGGACCTATCTCTACCGGATCGATACCGGCCCGGTGCTCGATCCGCAGTGGCATCGGCGAGCCTGGCATGTTGGACAATCGCTGGACGTCGAGGCAATGGGATCAGCATCAGCCCACTTCGTCGGCAGGCATGACTTTGCTTCATTGTGCAGAGCTGTGGCTGGCCGCACGACCGAGCGAGATGTGCTGGCAACGGGCTGGCGGAGCCTCGATGAACGAATACTGGAGTTCGAGGTGGTCGCTTCCTCCTATTGTCAGCAGATGGTGCGATCGATGGTGGCCGTGTGCGTCGAAGTCGGGCTGGGCCGGATCGAGCCGGACGCCATCCCGGGCATCATGAAGGCCGGCGACCGCGCCGCCGCCACCGACGGATCCGTCGCCCCTCCGCACGGCTTGACCTTGTGGAAGGTCGAATACGGAGCAGTCGCGGGTCGCGAGTAGCTGGTCGCGAGTTCAGACCTGGCTTCCCTGTTTCTTTGGGCCTTGAGCGTGTTTGCGAATTGCCGTTTTCTTACAGAAACCGTTGACCGCTTCGTCGCGGTTGTGTAACGATGTCCTCGTAGTGGAAGGAGGTGGTGCAGATGGACGTCGAACGTCCACCCGACCTAGCGGGGACTCCGACACAAACCCCGAATCGCGTTCGTGCCGAGCGTTTTGGCGGCCCCGTTCTCGAGGAAGACGCAGAGTTCATCTCATCGGGTTTCCTGATCAAGCGGTGCGAACTCAGGAACTTTGCGGGCAAGATAGCGACTGTGCGCGGCAACGACATCCGATTCCGCGACGGGTCGAAGCTGAGCTTCGAGATATTCAGGGCCGGTGTACGGCCTCGCCACGGACGAACGGTTCTCGTTGATAGCGCGGGAAATGTGAAGGCGAGTGCCGAGTGGGCTGCCGGCGATCGTAGTTTCCAGGTGCGCGGTGGGAATCACTCATACACAGTCGATCGAGCCGATGGACGACACCGGTGGCGGATACACGGTGATGGCGTGGTTGCCACGTTCGACCACTCGCTGGTCGATGTGAGTGATTCAGTTCCGGCGATTGCGCTCCTGCTGGCGTGGAACGTGACGAGAATCCTCGAACACACTCCCGGGTCGTCCAACCGGCGAGACAAGGCGTGGAATAGGCACGACGAGATTCTGGGGTCATAACCAATCGCAAGCAGCTGTTGGCTGATGGCTCACGGCTAATGGCTAACGGCTAGGGATCTCCATGGCCTTACGAACGCGCCTCCCACTAACCTGCGATCCCAAAAGAAGCATGTAGTGAAGGGCGCGTCCCCCCACGGAGTTGGGTTCGCTCAACCCACGAAGGAGCCTTTGTGTCAGACAGCAGTCGTCAGGCCATCGAGAACCTCAGCACAGAGGATCGAGTTTTCCCACCGTCCGATGAATTCGCTGTGCAGGCCAATGCCAAGTCCGGCATCCACGAGCAGGCTGAAGACGATTGGCTCGGCTTCTGGGAGCAGCAAGCTCGGAACCGAATTACGTGGTTCAAAGAACCTACCGAGGTGCTGGACGATTCCAATCCACCGTTCTTCAAGTGGTTCAAGGACGGCGAGTTGAACGTCACCTACAACTGCCTCGACCGCCATCTCGACACCCAGGGCGACAAGGTCGCCTATCACTGGATCGGTGAACCCGGTGATACCCGCACGTTCACCTACCGGGAGCTCTACGAAGAGGTCAACCGGTTCGCCAACGGCCTGGTCGAGTTGGGCGTGAAGAAGGGCGATCGTGTCGCCATCTACATGGGAATGATCCCTGAACTCTCGATTGCCATGCTGGCGTGCGCTCGCATCGGCGCCCCTCACTCTGTCGTATTCGGCGGGTTCTCATCGGACGCTCTGGCCGACCGGATCCAAGATGCGGAAGCCAAGGTCGTCATTACCCAGGATGGGGCGTGGCGAAGGGGGAGTGTTGTTCCGCTCAAGGTAAACGCGGACGTCTCGGCGGCGCAGAGCCCAACGATCGAGCACGTCGTGGTCGTGAAACGAACCGACAGCGAGGTCACGATGACCGAGGGTCGTGACGTCTGGTATCACGATCTGGTAGATGGCAGGTCAACGGAGTTCGAACCGGCGGTGATGAACGCTGAGGATCTTCTCTACATTCTCTACACGTCGGGAACGACCGGGAAGCCGAAGGGAATCGTTCATACACAAGCCGGATATCTGACGGGTGTGACCACTACCCACAGCTATGTCTTCGACATCAAACCGGACGACGTCTACTGGTGCGCGGCCGACATTGGTTGGGTCACCGGCCATTCGTACATCGTTTACGGCCCGCTGGCCAACGGCACAACCGGTGTGATGTACGAGGGCGCTCCCGACTGGCCTGGCAAGGACCGCCTGTGGCAGATTATCGAGGACTACCAGGTCACCATCTTCTACACGGCTCCGACGGCGATTCGGGCGTTCATGAAGTGGGGGGACGAGTTCCCGGCCGGGCACAATCTGACCTCCTTGCGAGTGCTCGGTACGGTTGGTGAACCGATCAATCCTGAAGCCTGGATGTGGTACCACGAGCACATCGGTGGCGGCGACAGGCCGATTGTCGACACCTGGTGGCAGACCGAGACCGGCGCCATCATGATCACCCCGCTGCCCGGCGCCGTGCCAACCAAACCCGGATCGGCCACGTTCTCCTTCCCGGGCATCGCGGCAGATGTCGTCGACGAAGAGGGCAACACGGTGCCGCTCGGAGGCGGAGGGTTCCTGGTCATAAGGCGGCCCTGGCCGTCGATGCTCCGCACGATCTACGGAGACCCGGATCGCTATGTGCAAACCTACTGGTCACGGATGGAAGGCGTCTACTTTCCCGGTGACGGAGCAAAACGCGACGAAGACGGATACTTCTGGCTGCTCGGTCGGGTCGATGATGTAATGCTCATCGCCGGTCACAACATCTCGACCACAGAAGTCGAGTCTGCGCTGGTGTCGCATCGGGCGGTGGCGGAGGCGGCCGTCGTCGGCCGCAAGGACGAACTCACCGGCCAGGCGATCGCGGCTTTCGTGACACTCCGCGCAGGCGAAATTGGTGACGACAAGTTGCTTCACGAACTGCGCGATCACGTGGCGTCGTCGATCGGGCCGATCGCCAAGCCGAAGAGCATCGTCTTCACCGATGACCTGCCAAAGACCCGGTCGGGCAAGATCATGCGGCGCCTTCTCAAGGACATTTCGGAGGAGCGGCAACTCGGTGACGTGACCACTCTGGCCAATGCCGATGTTGTACAGGCACTTGCGTCAATGTCCCAGACGGCCACCGACGACGAGTAGGAGGAGCTATCCGCATTCCGTGATCCGTCGTCCGCCCGGCTGCGGATGGCGGACTGCGGATACCAGATGGCTGAAGAGGAGGAACGGTGTGAGCTATCAGGAAATCTACGACCGATCCATGCGGGACCCGGCCGGGTTCTGGGCAGAAGCCGCTGAGGACATCGATTGGTACGAGCGATGGGACACCGTTCTGGATGAGACTCGCCCGCCGTTCTATCGCTGGTTCTCCGGCGGTTCGCTGAATACCTCGTACAACGCGCTCGATCGTCACGTCGAAGCAGGTCGCGGAGACCAGAAAGCGCTCATCTACGACAGTGCCATGACCCATTCGGTGCGTTCCTACACCTATCGGGAGCTTCGCGATGACGTAGCCCGATTCGCAGGCGTACTTCGCAACCACGGAGTCGGCAAGGGCGATCGGGTCATCATCTACATGCCGATGGTGGCGGAGGCAGCGATCTCCATGTTGGCTTGTGCCCGCCTCGGAGCGGTCCACTCAGTCGTATTCGGTGGGTTCGCAGCCAACGAACTCGCCACCCGGATCGACGACGCCAAACCCAAAGTGATGCTGTCGGCGTCGTGTGGTCTCGAACCCGGCAGAGTGATCGCCTACAAACCTCTGCTGGACGGTGCCATCGAGTTGGCCTCCCACAAACCCGACAAGACAATCATTCTCCAGCGGCCGGAACTCGAAGCAGAGCTGCTGCCCGGGCGGGACCTCGACTGGCGTGAAGAGGAGTCGAAGGCGTCGCCTGTCGATCCCGTCCCGGTGGCCGCCACCGACCCCCTCTACATCCTGTACACGTCGGGAACAACCGGCATCCCCAAGGGCGTCGTGCGTGACAACGGTGGTCACGCCGTCGCTCTCAAGTGGAGCATGGAGAACATCTACGACATCCGCCCGGGTGAGGCCTACTGGGCCGCTTCGGACGTTGGCTGGGTCGTTGGCCATTCATACATCGTCTACGCACCACTCCTGCACGGCAACACGACGATTCTCTATGAAGGCAAGCCCGTCGGCACCCCCGACGCCGGAGCGTTCTGGCGGGTGATCGCCGACCACGACGTCGTAACGATGTTCACCGCCCCGACCGCGTTCCGTGCCATCAAACGAGAGGACCCCGACGGCAAGCTCCTGGGCGACTACGACCTGTCGAAGTTCCGGGCCCTGTTCCTGGCCGGTGAGCGGTGTGACCCGGACACGTTGTATTGGGCGGAGAACAAACTCGAGGTTCCGGTCATCGATCACTGGTGGCAGACCGAGACGGGTTGGCCGATCGTCGCCAATCCGATGGGCATCGAACCGCTTCCGGTCAAAGCCGGGTCACCGACCAGAGCGGTGCCCGGCTATGACGTGCAAGTACTCGACGAGTTGGGGACCCGGCTCCCAGCCGACGAGATCGGCACGATCGTTGTCAAACTGCCAATGCCCCCTGGGACTCTTCCGACGTTATGGAACAACGATGACGGCTACGTGAGTTCCTACCTGAGTCATTACGACGGCTACTACCTGACCGGTGACGCCGGATTCATTGATGAAGACGGGTATCTATCGATCATGAGCCGCATCGACGACATCATCAATGTTGCCGGACACCGCTTGTCAACGGGTGGCATGGAAGAGGTGCTGGCCTATCACCCCGACGTCGCCGAATGTGCAGTGATCGGTGTGAACGACTCCCTGAAAGGTCAACTGCCCGTTGGATTCGTCGTCCTCAACGCCGGCACCGACCGGTCCGCCGACGATGTCGAGACAGAGTTGATCGGATTGGTGCGGGAGAAGATCGGCCCAGTGGCGGCCTTCAAGACCGTGATGGTGGTCGAACGGCTGCCGAAGACCCGATCTGGAAAGATCCTGCGCGGCACGATGCGGGCCATCGCAGACGGCGAAGAGTGGAAGATGCCGGCGACGATTGATGATCCGGCGATCCTCGATGACATCGCACGGTCGTTGGAAGGCGTGGGATACCCGAAGGCCTAACGGCCTTCGGGCGTATAACGTACAACGTATTGCGTACAACGTATTGCGTACCACGTATTGCGTACCGGTATCCGGGCGCCGACGGAATACTGATGGCTGATGGCTGATGGCTGATGGCTCACTCCAGAAGACCATATTCCCCGAGTGCGGTCCGTAGCTCCCCCGACTGCTCCCGGCCGCGCGTCTCGACGGCGATCAGGACTTCGGTGAAGCCGACAGGAACTCCCCCCTCTTCGCGATAGTGCTCGACAGACACGACGTTTCCGCCGTTGGAGGCAATGACGTCGAGCAGACCGGCCAGCTGCCCCGGCACGTCCGGAATGCGAACCCGGTACCAGGCGAAGCGGCCGGCCGCAGCAAGGCCGCCACGGATTACTCGGTTCAGAAGCAGCAGGTCGATGTTTCCTCCGGACAGCACGATGACGAGCGGATCGGGGAGGTCGTCGAGCTTCCCATCGAGAAGCGCCGCCACTCCAACCGCGCCGGAAGCTTCGACCATCAGCTTCGTGCGTTCGAGAAGGAACGCCACTGCTTGCATCGCCTGCGGATCGTTCACGGTGACGAGTTCGTCGACGAAGGCTTCGATGTGGTCGAAGGCGAGTTGGGAAGGCTCGTGAACGGCGATGCCGTCGGCCACGGTCGGCCGCGGCGGCACAGGCGTTGGCCGGCCTCTCTCGCGACTCAGGTTGTAGGTGTTGGCGGTGACAATTTCGACTCCGGCGATGCGAATGTCCGGCCGGAGTGCTTTGAGTGCTGCTGCAGATCCTCCCATCAATCCGCCTCCTCCGACGGGGATGACAACGGTCGAGGCATCGGGGATTTGTTCGGCGACTTCGATGCCCAGCGTGCCCTGGCCGGTCATGATCGTGGTGTCGTCGTAGGGGTGGAGGAAGCGTGCTCCGGTGTCCTTCGCGAACGATCGGGCCGCGACGACGGCATCTTCCAGGCTCGTACCGGTGAGTCGAACCTTCGCTCCGTACTCCTTGGTGGCCTGTACCTTGGGCAGAGGGGCAGTCTCGGGCATGAAGACCGTGGCCGGCACGCCGGTCGATTGTGCGGCCAGCGCCACACCCTGGGCGTGGTTGCCGGCGGAAGCGGCGACAACTCCCGTCGCTCGCGCTGCCGCATCTAGCTGGGTCAAGACGTTCATCGCGCCGCGGATTTTGAACGACCCGGTCCGCTGAAGGTTCTCAGCCTTGAACCAGATATCGCGTCCGGTCATCCGCGAGAAGGAGGTCGAGTGGACGAATGGAGTCACGAGAGCGGTCGGAGCGATGCGCTCCCGGGCGGCCCGGATCTCGTCAAGAGATATCAATTGTGTCGGCAAGTCGTGATCCTCTGTTTCTCAGCAGTGGTGTGTATCACCAACGGTACATAGCATTGCCGAGAAAACTTAGTTGTCGGATTGACGATTGCATGTGTGATTCGATACCATGCTCCCGCTCCACGATCGCGGAGCTTCTCTCCTCGCGAGGATTTTGAAGATGCAGAAGACCTATTCACCAAAACCCGATGAGGTGCCACGCGCCTGGCACGTCGTCGATGCAGAGGGCCTCCCTCTCGGGCGGCTGGCGTCTGAGATTGCCCAGGTGCTGCGCGGCAAACACAAACCGCAGTTTTCGCCACATCTTGACCTTGGTGACTATGTGGTCGTCGTCAACGCCGACAAGGTCGCCGTGACTTCGAGCAAGTCCGAGCGCAAGATCTACTACCGTCACTCAGGGTTTCCGGGAGGTTTGAAGGAAGAGTCCTTCGCATCCCTGATCGAACGTCGCCCGGAGCAGGTGATTGAGCGAGCAGTCAAGGGGATGCTTCCCAAGAATCGTCTCGGTCGCCAGATGCTGAAGAAACTGAAGGTGCACACCGGGTCCGACCATCCCCACGAGGCACAATCGCCACAACCGCTCGTGTTCAATATCCGAAAGGTGGACGCCTGATGTCCAAGCCACTTGTTCAGGCAACCGGGCGTCGTAAGTCCTCGGTCGCCCGTGTCCGACTGTATGAGGGCACCGGCCGTGTCGTTATCAACGACCGGTCGCTCGAAGATTTCTTCCCGACCATGGCCCAGCGCATTCGCGTGCTCGAGCCGCTTCGCGTTGGCGAAGTCGAGGGCCGATACGACGTGCATGCCACCGTTCACGGTGGCGGCACCACCGGACAAACCGACGCCCTTCGTCTCGGCATCGCCCGTGGCATCGTCGAGTTGATCCCCGAACTCAGGCCAGAGCTCAAGAGCAACGGCTTGCTGACCAGGGACGCTCGTCGTGTCGAGCGCAAGAAGTACGGTCTTCGCAAAGCCCGTCGCGCTCCTCAGTACACCAAGCGCTAGATGCTCCAGGAGGGTCGCAGACTCTTCGGGACCGACGGGATCCGCGGTGTCGCCAACGCCGAGCTAACGCCCGATTTCGTGATGCGGCTGAGTCGCGCCGCCGGCGAGTCCCTCTCGTATGGTCCCGTGGTCGTTGGCCGCGATACCCGACGTTCGGGCGAGATGTTGTCGTCTGCGCTGCAGGCAGGTTTCCACAGCGTTGGCATCGACACCGTCGACGTTGGCGTGCTCCCCTCGGGCGGCGTCGCGCACCTCACGGGCGCCACCGGTGCGATGATGGGAGCGATCGTCAGCGCCTCGCACAATCCGGCTTCAGACAACGGCATCAAGCTGCTCGGAAGCTCCGGAGGGAAGCTCACGGACGCCGAGGAGGACGATATCGAGGCCAGGCTGCGAGACAACCGCCCATTCAAAGTAGCGGTTGGTGAGGCGGTCGGCACGAGATTTCTGAACACGGAAGCCTCCTCGGCCTATCTCGAGTTTCTCATCGGTTTGTCGGAGTATTCGTTCCGGGGCCTCTCAGTGGTGCTCGACTGTGCCAACGGATCTGCGTACCAGGCTGCTCCTCAACTGTTTGAACGCCTGAAAGCCGACGTGACGGTTCTGGCAGCCGATCCCGACGGAACCAACATCAACGACGGAGTTGGCGCCACCTCTCCGGGGTTCCTCGCCGGGGAGACGAACGGTCGGATAGGACTCGCTTTCGATGGCGACGCGGATCGTCTCATCGCGGTAGATGAGGACGGCGTGCCGGCCAACGGCGACGTCATCATGGCGGTAGTCGCCCGGCACTTACATGAACGGGGCCGGCTACGGAACGACACCGTGGTCTCCACGGTCATGTCGAACCTCGGGTTCCGCAAAGCCATGGAATCCATCGGCGTTACCCTGATTCAGACGCAGGTTGGCGACAGGTACGTGCTTCAGGGACTCCGGGAGCACGGCGCTACCTTCGGCGGCGAGCAGTCCGGTCATGTCATCTTCCTCGACGATCTGGTAACCGGCGATGGCCTTCTCACGGCGCTGCGACTGCTCGAGGTGGTGGCCGCCTCTGGTCGCCGCCTGGCAGATCTCCGCCGGGAAGTCATCACCGAGTATCCCCAGATCCTGCGAAATATCAGAGTGACTGATACCGGCGGTTTGGCGGCCTCAGACGCGATCTGGTCTGCGGTTGAGAGAGTCGAATCCGACCTGCATGGGGATGGGCGGGTCCTGGTGCGTGCTTCGGGAACTGAGCCGCTGATCCGTGTCATGGTCGAAGCCTCCACCAGAGAAGGCGCGGCGGCGATTGCCGACGATCTGATCAACGTCGTTCGCTCCGAACTCTCATAGCCCACAGCCCACAGCCCACAGCCCACAGCTCATGGCTCATGGCTCACCCGACTAATCTCCCTTCTGACCCGGGTCGCGGTACCTTTCAGCGCCTGGCCCCGTGAGGGGTGACGAGGAAGAGGGAGTATCGAACCATTCGGCGGATGCCCTCTCGGCCCCCACAGTCGTAACGGAGCGGGACAAAGCCATCGGGCAACCGGTGCAACAAACCCGGCTCCGACGTGGGATGCCGCAGTCAGACGCTGCGCCATGACGAACCGTCCCGGTCGATGGTCGGCGTTTGCCGGCGCAGAACGTGGGAAGGAATAGGCACGATGTGTGGCATCGTCGGATATGTGGGACCGCGTGCGGTCCAACCTCTGCTCATTGGAGGACTCCAACGTCTCGAATACCGGGGATATGACTCGGCGGGGGTAGCGATCCTCGAGGACACCGGGGTCGAGATCGTTCGCAAAGCGGGACGAGTAGCCGAACTCGAATCAGCACTCGAAGAGCGCGTCGGCAACGGTACGACCGGAATCGGGCATACCCGATGGGCAACTCA
>JAUVQS010000079.1 GCA_030598025.1 Acidimicrobiia bacterium
GCTCTCTCCAACCGCAAAGGGATCGACTACACGGTCCTTGAACTCCGCTTGCGAGTCATGGACGTCATGGGCGAACTCGGCATCGAGGCCGAGTTCGCGGACCGGTACCTGAATGAGGGATTCTCGGGAGGCGAACGCAAGCGCAATGAGGTCTTGCAGATGGCCGTGCTCGAACCGGAACTAGCCGTCATGGACGAAACCGATTCCGGCCTCGACATCGATGCTCTGAAGATCGTGGCCGAAGGTGTCAACAAACTGACGGGACCCGACCGGGGTTTCCTCATCATCACCCATTACCAGCGCCTCCTCGACTACATCACACCCGATCGGGTGCACGTGTTCATGGATGGGAGGATCCTCACTTCTGGTGGGTCGGAACTCGCCGAACGCCTCGAAGCCGATGGATACGACGCATTCCGGGAAGAGGCATCGGCTTGACATGACCAACCTCTCCCATCTCCGCCGGGATTTCCCAATTCTGCGGCGGGAAGTCGAAGGCCATCCCGTCATCTTCCTCGACTCGGCGGCGAGCGCTCAGAAGCCCATCCCGGTTCTCGACGCGATGGATCGCTTCTATCGCTCGCAGTACGCCAACGTGCATCGCGGCGCCTACCGTCTGTCACAGGAAGCAACCGAGCTGTACGAAGATGCCCGCCGGCGGGTGGCGAGATTCATCAACGCCGGATCACCGGACGAGATCATCTTCACCAAAGGCACCACCACCGCTCTCAACGGACTGTCCTCCAGTTGGGGCTACGACCACCTCGAGGCCGGAGACCGCATCGTCCTGTCGATGATGGAACACCACGCCAACGTCGTTCCCTGGCAACTCGTCGCCAAGCGGACCGGTGCGGAACTCGTTTACGTCCCCCTCACTACGGGCTACGACATCGATCTCGACGCGCTGCGGAGCACCATCGATAGTCGTGTCAAGATCGTCTCTCTCACCGGCATGTCGAACGTGCTCGGGACCATTCCTCCGATGCAACAGATTTCGGACATCGTCCGGGCCCAGTCGGAGGCTGTGTTGATCGTGGATGGCGCGCAGCTGGTCCCTCACGTTGAAGTCGACGTGCAAACCCTGGGTGCGGATTTCCTGGCATTCTCGGCCCACAAGATGCTCGGCCCAACCGGGATCGGAGTCTTGTGGGGCAAACCCGAACTGCTCGAGGAGATGGAGCCGTGGGAAGGCGGCGGCGAGATGATCTCCACCGTCGACCTGTACGAGTCCACCTGGGCACCGGTACCTCAGAAGTTTGAAGCGGGCACTCCCCCGATCGCCGAGGCCATTGGCCTGGCCGCCGCGGTTCACTACCTCGAAGAGATTGGCATGAACGCGATCCGGTCGCATGACCTGGATCTCACCGAGTATGCACTCCATCGACTCGGTGAAGTTCCCGACCTGGTCCAGTATGGGCCGACCGATATCAAGTCGAGGGGCGGCGTCGTGAGCTTCACCCTCGGTGACGTCCACCCCCACGACATCGCCACCATCCTCGACAGCCGGGGTATCTCCGTCCGGGCCGGGCATCACTGCGCTAAGCCACTCATGGCCGACTTGGGCGTCACTGCTACCGCCCGGGCGTCGTTCCACGTTTACAACGGACGCGACGACGTCGACGCGCTGATCGAAGGACTCCACGAAGCTCGTTCCCTGTTCGGATTGAGTGAGGGGTAGGGTTCCGTCGATGGCCCTTGATGAGCTGTATAGAGAAGTCATTCTCGACCACTACCGGAACCCTCGGAACCGGCAGCCGCTCGGAGCGCCCGGCGCCCACGCCGATGGTCACAATCCGCTGTGCGGCGACGAAATATCACTGGACATCCTCGTTGTGGACGACACGGTGACCGAAGTGTCGATCGTTGGTCGAGGTTGTTCGATCAGCCAGTCGTCGGCGTCGATGATGTCTGAAGCGATCAAGGGCAAGACCCGTGCAGAGATCGCCGAACTCACCGGCCGTTTCAAGGCAATGATGGACATCGATACCGAAGGCGATGCCGGCCTCGACCCCGACCGGCCCGGTTCAGTGCTCGGCGATCTCGAAGCCCTCCAGGGCGTCCGCAAGTTCCCCGTTCGGATCAAGTGCGCCAACCTGGCCTGGACGACGCTTGAAGAGGCGCTGGGCGAAGCCAAATAGCCATTAGCCATTAGCAATTAGCAATTCGCGGAGATGATCACGAGCGGCCCCCCTACCGCCGCCTCTCGGCGGCGGTGCCTTTCGAAATAGATAGATCCGACCCTACAAATATGAGTGATCGTTGACGGATCTATCTAATTCGATTCCCCCCGAACGCTCGCTGGGGGGACCGACATGTGGGCCCGGACCCGCGTGCCAGCTCACGCTCGGTGGCTGAAGGCTGAAGGCTGAAGGCTCTACTCCGGTAGAGCCGATCTGCCCATCAGGTATTCGTCGACCGACCTGGCACATTGGCGTCCCTCACGGATGGCCCAGACGACCAGGGACTGGCCCCTTCGCATGTCGCCGGCGGCGAAGACCTTCTCGATGTTGGTCTGATAGTTGTCTGTGTCGGCTGCCACATTGCCCCGAGCGTCGACATCAACGCCCAACTGAGCGATCAAGCCCTCGTGCACCGGTCGTACGAAACCCATTGCCAGCAGGACGAGATCGGCCTCCAGCGAGAACTCCGAACCGGGGACCTGCTTCATCTCAAAGCGTCCGTTCACGGACTCCCATTCGACCTCAACGCCCTGCAGCGACTCGACACCCTCCCCTGAACCGGTGAACCCGACCGTGGAGACCGACCAGCGGCGCTCGCAACCTTCCTCGTGCGACGTGGAGGTTCTCAACCGATTCGGCCACAGCGGCCAGGTGAGCATTTTGTCCGGCTCATCCGGTGGCTTGGGCAGAACCTCGAGTTGGGTCACAGATGCTGCACCCTGGCGATTGGCGGTGCCGACGCAATCGGATCCGGTGTCCCCTCCGCCGATCACGACCACCCGCTTGCCTTCCGCTGAGATCGGCTCGCTTATGAGAGACTCCAGGCCTTCACGGCGATTCTGCTGAGTGAGGTACGGCATCGCGAAATGGACACCTTCGAGATCACGTCCGGCGACCACAAGATTCCGGGGTTCTTCCGAACCTGCTGCCAGCACGACGGCGTCGTATCGGTAGACCAACCGTTCGAGAGGCACCGTCACCCCCACGTGACTGTTGACCCGAAACTCGACCCCCTCGGCCTGGAGCTGAGACATGCGCCGATCAATGATCGCCTTGGACAGCTTGAAGTCGGGGATCCCGTAGCGCAGAAGTCCACCGACCTTCGGATTCTTCTCGAAGACCACCACCTCATGCCCGGCCCGTGCCAGCTGCTGAGCACACGCCAGTCCGGCGGGACCCGAACCGACGATGGCAACGCGGCGCTCGGTGCGCAGCACAGGTATGGAGGGTTCGATCCATCTGTTGGCCCAGGCGCGCTCGATGATGGCGTGCTCGATCGTCTTGATCGTGACCGGAGAGTTGTTGAGATTGAGAGTGCAAGCTTCCTCACACGGCGCCGGACAGACCCGGCCGGTGAATTCGGGGAAGTTGTTGGTCGAGTGCAAGACGTCGATGGCCTTCCGCCAGTCACCCTCCGAAACCAACTCGTTGAAGTCGGGAATGATGTTGTCGACCGGGCATCCGTGGTGGCAGTAGGGAACTCCGCAGTCCATGCAGCGGGAACTCTGCCGGGTCAGTTCTTCTTCGTCGAGAGGAAGGGAGAACTCGCCGTAATGCTGGAGACGCTCAGCGACCGGAAGGTAGGTGCGGTCCCGGCGTTCGAACTCACGGAAGCCGTTCGGCGTGGCCATCAGGAGCCACCTGCTGAAGCGGTCGCCCGACGCTCGGTCAGAGCTCGACGGAACTCAATCGGCATCACCTTGATGATCCTGGGAGCGAACTCGTCGAAGTTGTCGAGCACCTCCTGGGCGCGGGAACTGTCTGCATAGCGGGCGTGCCGTTCGAGCAGCGTTCTGAGACGCCACACATCGAAGCGGGTCGGGTCTTGGAGAAGTTCTTCCTTGGTGGGATTGCTGCCCACTCCCGGCGGGCCACTCGGGTCAAGATCGATGGGTTCGAGATCAACCATCGAGAGATTGCAGCGCTGATCGAAATCGCCCAGATCATCGATCACATAGGCGATCCCACCGCTCATGCCGGCTGCGAAGTTCCTGCCCACCTTGCCGAGCGAGACAACACACCCACCCGTCATGTATTCGCACCCGTGATCCCCGGCCCCCTCGACCACTGCAAATGCACCGGAGTTTCGAACCGCGAAACGCTCCCCCGCACCGCCGTTGAAATAGCACTCCCCCGAGACGGCTCCATAAAGCGCGGTATTGCCGATGATCACGTTCTCGCGAGGAATGATCGGACCATAAGGTGGAGCCTGAATGACGATCCGGCCGCCGGATAGGCCCTTGCCAACGTAATCGTTGGCGTCGCCTTCGAGTTCGAGAGTGACGCCGCCGGCCAGCCAGGCGCCGAAGCTCTGGCCGGCTGTGCCCCGCAAGCGGACATGGATCGTGTCGTCCGGCAGGCCGGTGTGGCCGTACCGCAGGGCAACTTCACCGGAGAGCATCGCTCCTACGGTTCGGTTCGTGTTGGAGATCGGTACCTCGATGCGAACCTGCTCACCTGATTCGAGAGCCGGCTGTGCCTCGGTGATCAGTTGATTATCGAGGGCCAGTTCGAGCCTGTGATCTTGCGTTTCGGTATTGCTGGTGGCGACCTGCGGATCGCTTTTGACTCGGTGAAGGATCCTGGAGAAATCGAGACCTCTGGCCTTCCAGTGTTCGATGGCAGGACGCATGATCAACCGATCCGTGCGACCGATCATCTCGGCGAACGTGCGAAAACCCAGTTCTGCCATGTGTCGCCTGGTCTCCTCGGCGATGAACATGAAGAAGTTGACGACGTGTTCTGGTTGGCCCGGGAACAACTTGCGAAGGTCCGGATCCTGCGTGGCGACCCCAACCGGACAGGTGTTGAGGTGGCACTTGCGCATCATGATGCAGCCTTCGGAGATGAGGGCGGCAGTGCCAAATCCGACTTCGTCGGCGCCGAGCAGAGCGGCGACCACCACGTCGCGGCCGGTCCGCATGCCACCGTCGGCCTGCACGGCGATACGGCCGCGCAACCGATTGGCGACCAGAGTCTGATGCGCGTCGGCCAACCCGATCTCCCAATGGGAGCCGGCGTCCATGATCGACGTGAGCGGACTCGCCCCGGTGCCGCCCTCATTGCCCGAGATGAGAACGTGATCGGCATGTGCCTTGGCCACTCCTGCGGCAATGGTCCCCACCCCGACCTCGGACACGAGCTTGACACTGATCCGTGCCTTCGGGTTGACGTTCTTGAGATCGTGGATGAGTTGCTTGAGGTCTTCAATCGAGTAGATGTCGTGATGGGGAGGGGGCGAGATCAGACCGACACCGGGCGTCGAGAATCGAACGCTGGCAATCCACTCGTTCACCTTGTGACCGGGGAGTTGACCCCCCTCGCCGGGTTTGGCCCCCTGGGCCATCTTGATCTGGATGTCGTCGGCGTTGACTAGATACTCGGTGGTCACCCCGAATCGTCCGGAGGCGACTTGCTTGACTGCGGATCGGGCGGAGTCACCGTTCTCGTCTCTGACGTAGCGGCTGGCCTCCTCGCCGCCTTCACCCGTGTTAGACCTGGCGCCAATCCGGTTCATGGCCACCGCCAGGTTGGTGTGCGCCTCCCAGGAGATCGAACCAAATGACATGGCGCCCGTCGCGAAGCGCTTCACGATCTCAGACGCTTCCTCGACCTCTTCGAGCGGCACTGGATCGACAGATCGATCGAAGTCAATGAGCCCTCTCAGGTTCTTGAGCTTGGCCGTCTGGTCGTCGACCGCCCGGGTGTAATCCAGGAACTTCTCGAAGCTCCCCTCCCGAACCGCATGCTGCAGGCCGGTGATCGTTTCCGGCGTCCACACGTGCGTCTCGCCTCGAATCCGGAAGGCCAACTCACCACCGTCGTCGGCCATCAGGGTGCCGTTGGCGTCGAGTGCGAATGCCGCCATGTGCCTCCGCACAGTCTCCACCGACACCTCCGCTAGGCCGATGCCCTCGATCACCGAGTGGGTGCCTGTGAAGTACTGATCGACGAACGGGCTCGAAAGACCAACCGCGTCAAAGATCTGCGCCCCGCAATACGATTGAAATGTCGAAATCCCCATCTTCGACATCACCTTGAGCATGCCTTTGGTCACCGCCAGGGTGTAGCGACGATGCGCCTCCCGGACGGTTATGTCTTCGGATAGATCCTCCACTGCGCCGGTGATGCTGTCGAACGCGAGGTAGGGGTTGATCGCCTCGGCGCCGTAGCCGGCCAGCAAGCAGAAATCGTGCACGCGCTTTGCTTCGGCCGTCTCGACCACGAGACCGACTTCCGTACGAAGGCCTTCCCTGATCAGGTGGTGGTGAACTGCGGCGGTCGCCAGCAGAGCGGGGATGGCAACCCGACCGGCGTCCATGCATCGGTCGGACAGGATGAGGATGTTGTATCCGTCTCCAACCCCTTCGGTGGCATGCCTGCACAGCCGGTCGAGAGCCTCCTTCATCCCGCCTGCGCCCAATTCGGCCGGGTAGCAAATGCCGAGTCGCTGGGTGCGGAAGGCACCATCGACGTGGTTCTCGATCCGGCGGATCCGCTCGAGGTCGACGTTGGTGAGAATCGGCTGATCCACCTCGAGCCGCGTGTGACTTCCACCGGTGTTGAGGTCGAGCAGATTCGGACGGGGCCCGATGAGCGAAACGAGCGACATCACGGTCGCTTCCCTGATCGGATCGATAGGAGGATTGGTCACCTGAGCGAAGTTCTGTTTGAAGTAGTCGTAGAGCAACTTCGGACGGTCCGACAGCACCGCCGGTGGGGTGTCGCGACCCATCGATCCGATCGGATCCAGGCCGGTGGTAGCCATCGGCTTCAAGAACGATTCGAGGTCCTCCCTGGTGTACCCGAAAGCCCGTTGCGCCTGAGCCAGGGTTCTGGCATCCGGCTTCATGGACCCGA
>JAUVQS010000047.1 GCA_030598025.1 Acidimicrobiia bacterium
GAGGACGTCCTGCCGGTCACCGGCCAAGTTCCCGACCCGGCCGCCGAGGCCGACGCCGGCCGCGCCGCGTCGATGGCCCGCTCGCTCGCCTATATGGGGCTGACCGCCGGCACGCCGCTCACCGAGGTCAGGATCGACCGCGTCTTCATCGGTTCCTGCACCAACGGCCGCATCGAGGATCTGCGGGCGGCTGCGGCCATCGTCGACGGGAAGCACGTCGCCTCCCGCGTCTACGCCATCGTCGTCCCGGGCTAAGGATTAGTGAAACTCCAGGCCGAACTCGAGGGACTCGACAAGATCTTCACCAACGCCGGGTTCGAGTGGCGAGATGCCGGATGCTCGATGTGCCTCGGCATGAATCCCGACATCCTTGCTCCCTACGATCGATGTGCCTCCACGTCGAATCGGAATTTCGAAGGAAGGCAGGGCAAGGACGGGAGGACCCATCTGGTCAGCCCGGAGATGGCGACGGCCGCAGCAATCGCCGGACACTTCGTCGACGTACGGACCTGGGAGGTTTGAAATGCAGGCCGTCCAGCAAGTCACCGGAACCATGGCGCCGCTGCCCCGGGCAAACGTCGACACCGACCAGATCATGCCGAAGCAGTTCCTCAAGCGAATCGAGCGTGCTGGGTACGGCGAGTTCGTGTGCTGGGATTGGCGTCGCACCCCGGATGGGGAACTCAACCCGGATTTCGTCCTGAACAAGCCGGAGTATGCCGGGGCTTCTGTACTCGTATCCGGACCGAACTTCGGCTGCGGTTCCTCGAGAGAGCACGCCCCGTGGGGACTGCACGATTGGGGGTTCGAGGCGATCATTGCACCATCGTTCGCGGACATCTTCTACACCAACTGCACCAAGATCGGCCTGCTGCCGGTCGTGCTCTTGGAGAAGGAAGTTCAGTATCTTCTCGACCTGGCGGCCGAAGATCCGGATGCCGCGGTCACCATCGACCTGATCGACATGGTGGTTGAGGCACCCGGCCTAACCGCCGATTTCGAACTGGATCCGTTCGTTCGACATCGCCTGCTGGAGGGCCTCGATGACATCGATATCACACTGGAACACACCGAGTTCGTGGACAAGTTCGAGTCAACGAGACCATCCCACAAACCGGTCGTCGCGTAGCGGACAGACGCCGACCGGAAACCGTTTACGCAGCGGGACAACCCGCCGACGGGAAGACCAGATGTGCACTCGCCTGCGGTCGGGTTTTCCCTGGCGCCGACCGAATCACAGGCCGTGCACACATGAGGCCCCGGCACCCCCTGCCGGGGCCTCAAGAAATCGGGAGTGAGATTCGTGGTTCGCGATTTACTGGATCCCCCTAACTCGGCCCCCGCTCCGCCGCAGCACAGGATCTTCCCCCAAGCCGGGGGACCAACGCCTTAGCGCTCTCCGATGCATTGGCATCGCCGGCCACAGCTCGGAAGTCACCGCCCCAGATGGTCTTGCATCACCCGGGGCAGGATGTCCACCCGATCACTGATCAGCGCATCGACACCGAGGTCGAGCAGATAGCGCATTTCATCCGGCTCATTCACCGTCCACACGTGCACCTGTTTTCCCAGTTCGTGGGCAGCATGCACGAACCTGGCATCCACGACGGTGGTTCGCCCATAGGACACCGGTACCTGTAGGGCGTCTGCTCGAATAGGAATCGATCGCCCTACTCGCGATCCGGCCCAGAACACCCTCGTCTCCCACGGACCGGAGGACGTCGCGATCGGTGGCCCGGCCAGCTTCCGGAACCTCGCGATCCGGCGATCTTTGAAAGACCCGACTATCACCCGATCGTGGAGATCCAATCGGTCGACCATCTCGGCAAGCAACTCTTCTATGCCGGATTGCTTGAGGTCGAGCGTCAGATGCACATCCGGGAAAGAGATCACAACCTCCTCGAGTGACGGGACGGATACGCCGGTTCCTCGAAACGGGAAGCCCCCCAGCGGATCGTGCCGGAACCCTGCGTCGATCCTCCTGAGTTCGGCATAGGTGCGGTGATCAACGCGACCGGTGGCATCGGTGGTGCGATCGAGCGTGTCGTCGTGGAAACAGACGAGGACACCGTCCGCCGATGCGTGCAGGTCCGTCTCGAGATACTGGAAGCCCAGATCGACGGCACCTTGAAAAGCGGTCATCGTGTTTTCCGGCCACAACACCCGGCTCCCTCGATGAGCCATCTTGATCGGATGTTCGTGAGCGAAGAAAGGTTTCACGGGGCGGAGCGTACCCTTGTTGACCCCGGACTTCACCGTGACCGCACGTACCTGGTACCTAGTACCCGGTACCCGGTACCTCGCTCGAAGAGCGAGCCCTCAGCCCACCACGACCTGCCCGTCCTTCACCACCTTCCAGGTGTGAGACTGATCCGGCCGGTAGGCGAGGTCCAGGTAGTTGTCGGTGTCGAGCACATGCAGATCGGCTACGGCTCCCACTCTGAGCCAGCCTTTGTCCGGCTCCTCCACGGCGAGAGCCCCGCCCCTCGTGGCGGCCCAGATGGACTCTTCCACGGTGAGTCCCATCTCCAGCGCGCCGAGCGCCACGACAAACTGCATCGATTCGACGTTCGATGTTCCCGGATTGCAGTCCGTTGCCAGAGCGATCGTTGCTCCGGCGTCGCGCAGCAGGCGAGCAGGAGCCTGAGCGGTTCGCATCGACAGCGAGGCGGCCGGGAGCAGGACGGCAACAACACCGGCGTCGGCGATCAGCCCGGCCTGTCGGACGGTGACATGCTCGAGGTGGTCGGCGGAGACGGCCCCCATCTCAACGGCGAGCTCGAGGCCTCCCGTATCACCGAGTTGGTTGGCATGTAGGCGTGGACGCAAACCATGCCGGCGACCTGCCACGAGTACCCGCCGCGCTTCATCGACCGAAAAGACACCGGCGTCGCAGAAGACGTCGCAATAGGCGGCTGCTGAAGCAACCGCCGGCAGCATCTCTTCCTCGAGCAGCCACAGGTACGCATTGCGGTCCGCCGCATACTCCTCAGGGACGGCGTGGGCTCCAAGGAACGTGGATACGACATCGATGGGAAGCCGGCGCCCGATTTCTCCGGCTACTTCCAGCATGTGCCGTTCGGTGAGGGTTTCGAGCCCGTACCCGGACTTGATCTCGACGGTGGTCGTTCCTAGCGAGAGCATTCGATCTGCGCGCTCCATCGATACCTCGAGCAATCGATCGGGCCCGGCCGCTCTGGTCGCTCGAACGGTCGACTGAATGCCGCCTCCGGCTGCCATGATGGATTCGTAGGCCTCACCGCGCATGCGGCGCCCGAATTCATCCGCCCGATCGCCGTCGAAAACCAGATGGGTGTGAGCATCTACGAACCCCGGTAATACCGACCTTCCCCCGCAGTCGAGAGTGATGAGGCCGCGGTATCGGGAAGGCAAAGTGCGCTGCTCACCTATCCAGGTGACATTGCCGCCGCGGATGGCGATAGCGCCTTCCTCCACCGGCCCATCTTGTCGAGGGTCGTTCGTGATGATGGTGCCGATGCCGGTGAGCAGCAGATCACCGGAAGTCTGCTCGAAGGCGTGCTCACCGGTGATTTCAACTGCCAACCGGGAGCACTCGTCGCAGATGGCGACACCGCGGTGCCCGGCCAGCAGGTGGTCAACCTGATCTTCAGGTTTCCCGCAGAAACTACAAATGCGACGAGGCAATTTCTATGCCTCGAGCATCGGAATCGTTACGCCTCGCTCGCCGGCAACATCTTTGGCGCGCTGATACCCAGCATCGGCATGCCGCATCACCCCCGTGCCCGGATCGTTGGTCAAGACCCTGGCCAGCCGCAGTGCGCCGTCATCGGTTCCGTCGGCCACCACCTGCGCGCCGGCATGTATCGACTTGCCCATACCGACCCCTCCCCCATGATGAACGGCCACCCAGGCCGCTCCCGAGGCTGTGTTGAGAAGAGCATTCAGGATCGGCCAATCGGCGACCGCATCGGACCCGTCGGCCATGGCCTCTGTCTCGCGATACGGCGAAGCGACCGAACCAGAGTCCAGATGATCACGACCGATCACGATCGGCGCACCGACGTCGCCTTTGCGAACGAGTTCGTTGAACGCGAGGCCGGCCCGGTCGCGTTCGCCGTAGCCCAGCCAGCAGATCCGGGAAGGGAGGCCCTGGAAGTGAACCCGCTCTTTCGCCATCTCGAGCCACCGATGGAGACCGCGATTCTCCGGGAACAGGTCGAGCAATGCGCGGTCGGTGGCAGCGATATCCGCCGGGTCTCCCGACAGGGCCATCCACCTGAATGGGCCAAGGCCTTCGCAGAACAGGTCACGGATATAGGCCGGTACAAACCCCGGGTATGCGAAGGCGTCGGCGAATCCACCAAGCACAGCTTCGCCACGCAGGTTGTTGCCGTAGTCGAACACCTCAGATCCTCGTTCCAGGAATCCGACCATCGCCTCACAATGAGCGGCCATCGATTCCCGAGCTTCGACGACATAGCGCCCGGGATCGTCGACTCGCAGCTTGGCGGCAGCGTCGACCTCATATCCGCGCGGCACATACCCGTTCAATGGATCGTGCGCCGAGGTCTGGTCGGTGACGATGTCGAAAGCTACGTCTCTTCGCAGCAACTCGGGGAACACATCCGCCGCGTTTCCTAAAACACCGACCGACAGGCCTCTTCCCTTTGATCTCGCCGACTCGCAAAGATCGAGAGCCTCGTTGAGTGAGCCGGCCGATATGTCGAGATAGCCGGTTTCAAGACGGCGCTCGATCCGGGTCGGGTCGACCTCCACGCACAGCGCGACGCCATCATTCATCGTTATTGCGAGAGGTTGAGCACCGCCCATCCCACCGAGCCCGGCGGTGAGGGTCAGCGTGCCTCTCAGTGTCCCGCCGAATCGTTGCTCGGCGATGGCCAGGAAGGTCTGATAGGTGCCCTGGAGGATTCCCTGTGTCCCGATATAGATCCAGGACCCGGCCGTCATCTGGCCGTACATCATGAGGCCGGCGGCTTCGAGTTCCCAGAAGTGCTCCCAATCGGCCCAATCGGGCACGAGCATGCTGTTGGCAATGAGCACCCGGGGCGCCATCTCATGAGTCTGGAACACGCCCACCGGTTTTCCCGATTGAACCAGCATCGTCTCGTCGTTCTCGAGTGAACGGAGCGTTCGAACGATCGCGTCGAAGGATTCCCAGTTGCGGGCCGCCTTCCCCCTCCCGCCGTAGACGACGAGTTCGTCGGGGTTCTCGGCTACCTCGGGATCGAGGTTGTTCATCAGCGACCGGAGAGCGGCTTCCTGCAGCCAGCCCTTGGTGGTCAGGTCGGTTCCGCGTGGGGCTCGGATGGGGCGTGGCCCGCTCATGTCAACCTCTCGGATGGTTCAACCTAACGCTAGTAAGTCGCGAACCCCTCGGAACGAGTCGTGAGTCCGTGACTCCGTTGCCTGCTACCCGATCGTCCGGATCCATCCATGGGTATCAGGAGTCGACCCGGTCTGAAGAGCGGTCAGAGCAGCGCGGAGGCGCAGAGTATTGGGTCCAACGTGGCCACCGCCCACTTGATGCGCTCGACCCTCGTGGAGGATCGTGCCAACACCCGCCAGCACCGCAGCAGTACCCGACAACGCGGCCTCACCGCTCTCGGCAAACTCCAGCATCTCCTCGATCGTGAAGTCCCGTTCGATCACCTCATATCCGAGGTCACGGGCGATGACGAGCACTGAGTCCCTCGTGACTCCGGGAAGGAACGATGGGTCCAGGGGCTTGGTCAACACCCGGCGGTCGTCGAGCAGGATGAAGTTGGCTGCGCCGGTCTCCTGGACGTCGCCGCCCGGGGCGAAAAGCACCTGATCGGCGGCGTGGGTGTGCTTGGCCTCCATGATGAGTCCGAGGGCCGCTGCATAGTTGGCGCCGGTCTTGGCCATCCCGAAACTTGGAGTCGAGCGCGGCCGATGCGACTCGACGACCACCTTGAGCGGACGGATGGCGCCGGAGAAGTAGTCCCCGACGGGCGACGCCAGTACATACAACAATGCCTCTTTGCTGGGCGCGGCTGCTGCCCCGATGTTGGCCTCCGTACCGATCAACGTTGGGCGAAGATAGAGGGATCCGGGAGGCTGCGGTATCGCGTCCCGCGCCTCGAGGACGACCTCGATGATCATTCTCTCGAGGAGTTCCTTATCCGGTGCCGGCAGATAGAGCAGGCGGGCGCTTTGCTGCATGCGCTCAATGTGCCGATCCAGCCGGAACAGTCGCAACTCCCCACCGATACCCCGGTGGGCTTTGAGTCCTTCGAAAACCGAACTCGAATAGTGGAGCACGTGAGCGGCCGGGTGGATCGGGATCGGGCCGACGGGTTCGAGGTGCGGCTCCTCAAAACGTTCACCATCCCACCGACTCATCGAGAGCTTCTCGGTGAATACCGCGCCGAAGGGGGCGGTCTCGTGTGCTGCAGCTGACATGGTGCCTCCCTTCGGAATGGGCTCAGGCACTCTAGCGAACCCCCGTTGGCCCCGTTCTCGCGCGGGGATCGTGGTCCATAGGCCTCGATCCCCGCGCGAGAACGGCCTTTTCTGGATGGTGGGCATCGTTTCCGCGCGACATTGTGCTGCTATAGGTCCCGAATGTCGCGCGAGAACGCGGATTCAGGTGAGGCGGCCGTCTCGGATCAGGTCGGAGACCGCCTCGATCTCGTCGGACAAAACCCGATCATCCTCGAGGGGCGGAACCACCTCTCTGACCCGGCGGACGATGGAGGCGACCCGGGGTGACGGCTCAAGTGGCCGGCGGTATTCAATGCCCTGCACTGCGCAGAGAATCTCCACCGCCAACACCCGGCTGATGTTGTCGAGCACCTGGAACAGCTTGCGACCGGCCCCCCAACCCATCGAAACATGGTCTTCCTGGCTGCCCGAGGTGGGGATCGACTCGACCGAAGCGGGATGACTGAGCACCCGGCACTCGGCAACGAGGGCGGCGGCGGTGTATTGGAGGAGCATATATCCCGAGTTGATCCCCGGCTTCGGTGAAAGAAACGCAGGTAGCCCGCAAGATCGCTCCGGATCGAGCATCCGATCGGTTCGGCGTTCCGAGATGTTGGCGAGTTCGGTAACTGCGATCGTCAGGAAATCGAGGGCGAAGGCCAGGGGCTGTCCATGGAAGTTCCCGGCAGAGATCAGCTCACCCGTTTCAGGAAATACGATCGGATTGTCGACAACTGCGCCCAGTTCGCGGTCGAATACAGCACCCGCATGATCGATGGTGTCCCACACCGCGCCGTGGACCTGAGGTGCACACCGAAGGCTGTATGCGTCCTGCACGGCGTGGACGAAGTCGTCCTGATGGCTCTGCCCGATTCCGGAACCGTCGAGCAGACCAGCGATTCGGGCTGCCGACGCCTGCTGTCCCGGGTGCGGCCGCAAGGCGTGGACTTCAGGTCGAAACGGTCTGGAGCTGCCCATTAAGGCTTCAATCGACAGAGCCGCGCCGAGGTCGGCAGCCAGAGCAACGCGTCGGGCCCGGTGGAGGCCGAGCACCCCCATTGAGAGCATCCCTTCGGTTCCATTCAACAGGCTGAGGCCCTCTTTGGCACGAAGACGGATCGGTGCCAGGCCGTGTTTGGCGAGCACCCGGGCCGAAGGCTCGACGGTGTCGCCGTCCTTCAGGAAGCCCTCACCGATAATCGGGAGTGCCAGGTGTGCGAACGGTGCGAGATCGCCGGACGCCCCGACGGACCCCTGAGACGGGACGACGGGGAGCAAACCCTCCCGGAGGAACTCGATGTAGCGCTCGACCAGAACCGGCCTGACTCCGGAGTGGCCCTGAGAGAGCGTCCTGGCTCGGAGAAGCAGCATCGATCGCACGATTTCGTCGGGCAGCGGATCGCCCACGCCGGCGGCGTGAGACCGGAGCAGCCGCACCTGGAGATCTTCCGCCTCGGTCGGGTCGATCCGTTGTGAGGCGAGTGCCCCGAAACCCGTCGTGACGCCGTAAAGCGTTCGATCTTCGGCTACCGCCTGCTCAACGACGTCCCGGGCAGGAAGCATCCGCGCCCGGACGTCGTGGTGAAGGACCGCCTCCGCCCGACCCTGTGCGACGGCCACCACTTCTTCGATTGTGAGGGGTCCGCCGTCGATGGTCACGTGCATGTTGCGAGGCTATCACTCTGCGGTTTCTCAGCAATACTGTTGTTCCCCACGCGCCACAGCAGTGCCGAGAAAACAACACCGGATTCTCAGCAATACTGTTGTTGCCCACGCGCCACAGCAGTGCCGAGAAAACCCTGCAGGACTAGTCGATGGCGGCGACTTCGCGGTGCTCGACGACCGCATCACCGCGGCTGCGGTGCCAGCGATCCCAAAGAACCAGCATCGAAGGCAGCACCAGGACCGCCGCGATCAGCGCGAAACTGATGGCATACACGGTCACCGCGCCGAACTGCTGGAATGGCACAAGCGAAGATGTGACGAGAATTCCGAAACCGGCAACCGTCGTGAAGGCCGAACCGGCCAACGCACCACCCGTGTGCCGCGTCGTCGAATGGATCGCTTCTTCAGGGTTGTCGAAACGCTGTCGGTCTTCCTGATACCGGTGCGTGATATGGATCGTATACGGCACGCCGATACCAATCGCGAGAGCTGAGATCGTGGCCGTCACGGGGCCGAACGGGATACCGGTCAAGGCCATCATTCCGAACGTCCACAGCACCACCAGTGCCACCGGCAGAATCGTGATCACTCCGAGAAATGGGCGCCGAGCCTCGATGAGGAAGTTGAGCACGAGCAAGAATGCGGCTGCCACCAGCGTGATCAGCAACGATCTGAGCTGCGACTCGGACAGCGAAGTTACGACCACCTGCGAAATGATGTTCTCGTTCGTCGCCACGGCAGTCGTGCCCTCGAGATCCGACACCGGAGCCAGGTCCACCATGAGATCGGCGGCGAGTTCCTGGACGGCCGCTTCTCCGGCCTGCGTGGAGATAGACATGTCCACGTACCGGTATGAACCGTCGTCTCCGCGAGCCGCGACGGCGGCCATCTGGTCCGGCGCCAATTCGGCGGCCCGGTCGTACAAGGCACCAACATCGGCGCCGTCCGACACGGTCAGGTCCTCCTGCAGTCCACTGGCAAAGGCGTACTGGGAAAACTCAGCGCTATAGAGATCACCACCTCCTAACTCGGGTGGCGTAGCGAGCAAGAAAACGACCGTCGCCGGAAAGTCCACTGCGGCACGACCGCCGAAGTTGAGAACGTTCGTTGTGTCGGCCATGTTCTGCCATGCGGCAACCGAAGCGTTATGCACGGCCGGAGTGGCCACATCGCCCTCAATGAGCTCTTGAGTTCGCTCACCGAACCCACCGGCGAACTGCTCGTCAAGTGCATCGACCGTTTCGAGAACCGCTGAGCCTTCCGGGATGAAGTCGGTGAAGCTGAACTCCGTCGAAAGCTGGGTCGTTCCGTAGACACCCAACGCGCCGAGAGAGAACGCCACGATCAAAGTAGGAATCGGCAGTTTCTCGGCGAACACAGATGCCCCACCCATCAACCGCGGCAGCAGTCGCTCGCCGCCCTTGCCAAATGACTTGGTCGGCAGCCGACCGGCACTCTCGGCGCGGCGATCGAGGATCATCCGAACGGCAGGGAAGAACGTGAGCATCAGCCAGAAGGCGGAGGCGATCCCAATCGCGGCCAGGATCCCGAAGTCACGCAAGGCAGGAACCGGGTTGGTCACGTTGGTGAGAAACCCGACACCCGTCGTCACCGTCGCCAGAACGAGAGCAACACCGACCGTCCGGGTCGCTCGGCCGGCGCTGCGGTCAACCGGTGTATCGGATCCAAGTTCTTCGCGGTAGCGGGAGTTCAGGTGAATGGCATAGTCGAC
>JAUVQS010000127.1 GCA_030598025.1 Acidimicrobiia bacterium
GATCGAGATGCCATGCTGAGGATGCTGCTCGACCCGACCGTGCAGGAGCACATCGACGCGATGGTGACCCACACCTTCCCGATGTCTCGGGCTCAAGAGGCTTTCGAGGTCGGTGTCTCGAAACAATGCGGGAAGGTCTATCTGCTGCCACAGGAGTAGGGCACAGCCTTGCGCGTGCCGACTTAGCGGAGTTCGAGCGCCGCGCAGCTAACCTCCACTCGGCCATCCTCGCAGTCAGCGGGCCGGAATTGGAAGCATGGACACGAACTCACGAAGCGAACACAATCACGACTGGGAATCCTGCAGGATCTGCTCGAAGAAACTCGATGACACACCTCGTCGATTCGACCGCCCCCCAAGATGGACGTCAGATGCCATCTTCTATCAGATCTTCCCCGACCGATTTGCATCATCTGATCGAGTCGAGAAGCCGCCCAACCTCGAAGACTGGGACAGTCCGCCGACCATCTTCGGCTACAAGGGTGGAGACCTCCCGGGCATCCTTGAACACCTCGACTACATCGAAGACCTCGGGATCAACGCCCTATACCTGAACCCGGTCTTCGCTTCTGCCTCCAATCACCGATATCACACGTGGGATTACTACCGAGTCGATCCGATGCTCGGGGGTGATGACGCTTTCGACGATCTGCTCGCTGAATGCCACCAGCGCGGCATTCGCGTCGTGATCGACGGGGTGTTCAACCACTGCGGACGAGGGTTTCTTCAGTTCAACGACTTGTTGGAGAACGGCCAGAGCTCGGCCTGGGTCGATTGGTTCATCGTCGAGAGCTGGCCGCTGCACGCCTACGACGGTCAGAAACCTGGCTATCACGCCTGGTGGGGCAACGCCGCCCTTCCTAAGTTCAACACCGACAACCCCCAGGTGGCCGAATATCTCATCAAGGTGGGCGAGCATTGGGCGAGAAAGGGCGTCGACGGTTGGCGCCTGGATGTGCCGAGTGAGATCACCACGGAGGGCTTCTGGGAGGAGTTCCGGCAACGGGTACGGGCCATCAATCCGGATCTCTACCTGGTCGGTGAAATCTGGGAGGACGCCACCGATTGGATTGTGCGAGGCGATCGCTTCGACGGAACGATGAACTATCACTTCGGCGGCCGCACGATCGCCTTCACAGCCGGCAATCGTGTCAATGCCCAGCTGGCCGCCGGCCTCCCCTTCCCGGTGTCGCCGCCACTCGATGCGCCGGGCTACGGAGACGCAGTGGAAGATCTGCTGTTCCGGTATCCCCGCCACTCACACCTGGCGAACCTGAACTTGCTCGGATCACATGACACCGCTCGCCTCCTCAGCGTTGCCGACGGCGACGTCGATTCGGTCATCCTCTCGACACTCCTCAACTTCACCTTCCCCGGCGCGCCGTCGATCTACTACGGCGATGAGATCGGCATGAGCGGTGGAAACGACCCGGGCTCACGCGGCGCCTTCCCGTGGAATCGAACCGACCTCTGGAACGATCGGCTGCTTCGTGCCCACCGATCACTGATCGCCCTCCGATCCCACCATCGGGCACTCCGACACGGCGAGTACCGGCGGCTCTCCGCCGACCGCGGATCCTCGTTGTATGCCTTTGCCATGGAGGACGAGGACGAACGCTTGCTGATCGCGGTGAACGTCGCCGACACCGGTTCCTCTGCGACGATCGAAGACGAGACTCTCGGCAGCAAGTTCACAACCCTCTGGGGATCAGGCGGAGTCAAGCGCACCGACGGAACACTGCATCTCGCTCTACCGCCCCGCACCGGCGTGGTGTGGAAGATGAGCCATTAGCCATCAGCCAAGGCATTCTACGGGGGCCAATTGCCAACTGCTAATTGCCATCTTGCCTACCCCGCTGTTCTCAACGCATCGGTCGGTGACATGCGGGCGGCGCGGATTGCCGGGTAGAGGCCGGCGATCGCTCCGATCACCAGTGCAGCACCGATACCGCCCACAATGGCGACGGGTGGAATCAACGCGTTCCATCCCTTGATCGCCGCGTATCCGGTGGTTACCGCCACACCGAGCAGGACCCCTCCAACTCCTCCGATACCGGACAGCAGGAGAGCTTCTCCGAGAAACTGTGAGGCCACGTGTCGCTTGGTAGCGCCGAGAGCGCGCCTGAGCCCGATCTCCGACCGCCGTTCCAGAACCGAAATGACCATCACATTGGCGATGCCGACGCCACCCACCAGCAGGGCTACTGCCCCCAGCCCGAGGAACAGCGCGGTGAGTGCATCATCGGCCGCCTCTTTGGCTTCCAGGGCGTCGGTCGGTCGAGCTACCTCGACCTCCTCCGGGTTCTCAGGGTTGGCCGTGGCTGCCATCACGGCCATGACTGCGTCTACCTGGTCCGGATCGACACGCACGAGGATTCGAGTGGGGACCCCATCGTCATCCAGGTATTCACCGGCCGCCTCGAGTCCGACCATCGCCGCCCGGTCGAGGTCGGGAGCGAGTTCGAACTCCTCAAGGACGCCGATGACCATGAACCACTGCTCCCCCAACCACACCTGTTCTGTGCCGGTCACCTCCGTGATGCCCAGCCGATCTGCCGCCACGGATCCGAGCACAGTGGTCGGATAGGCTCCTGTGGCCGCGTCCAACCACTGGCCATCCTCGACGCTTCCGGCGAGCGTTTCCAACAAACTGAGGTCAACGGCTTGTACCGAAATGCCGCCCGTCTGACCTTCAGGGATGTAGTCGGTGCGATACACCTTGGCCTCTGCGACCGCACTGACAACCGTCGTCGTCTCCACCGGGCCGATTTGGGCGATCATCCCGGCCGCCTCCTCAGGCAACTCGCCGCTGCCAAGCCCGATCCCGGTACCGGCCTCAACGGTGAGAAGGTTGGTCCCAAGTCGATCGAGTTGCGACAGCAACTCGGATTTGGACGATTCCGACAACCCGAGCACTCCGACCATGGCCGCGATACCGATCATGATGCCGAGGGCCGAGAGTGCAGTCCTGAGCTTGCGGGTTCGAAGCCCAACAGTGGCTGTTCGACCCAGATCGCGCGGATGAAGTGAGCTTGGCTTCAGCGTCGTTGCCATCAGGCCACCTCCGACCAGGAGGTGTCGTACTCGATCCGTCCATCACGCAAACCGACTGAGCGCGGAAAGGCTTCAGCGATCTCTCGGTTGTGAGTTATCACCACGATGGTGGTGCCACTCTCGTTGAGTTCCTCGATGAGCTCGACGATGGCGTCGGATGACTTCGTATCCAGGTTGCCGGTCGGCTCGTCGGCCAACACGATCGACGGATTACCGATCAACGCTCTCGCCGTGGCGACACGCTGCCGCTCACCTCCAGAGAGTTTCGTAGCGACATGATCGAGTCGATGTCCCATGCCAACTCTGCGCAGCGCTTCTTCCGCCAGATGTCGACGTTCACCAAGCGGAAGACCGGTGTAGAGAAGGCCATCGGCGACGTTGTCGAGCGCCGTGTACCCACTCAGAAGATGAAACTGCTGGAAGACAAAGCCGATGTGGTGAGCGCGCAGCGACGACATATCCTTGTCCGACAGCTGGGAGATTCGGTGTCCAGCGACGGTCACCTCGCCGGAGGTGGGCCGATCGAGGGTCCCCATGATGTGCAGGAGGGTCGACTTCCCCGACCCGGATGGACCGACAACCGCTACCAACTCACCAGAGTTGACCTCGAAACTGACGCCCTGCAGGGCTCGTACGACCGGAGTTGTCGGGTACTCCTTCGTCACGTTGTGAAGTGAGAGAACGGGCTCGGCCTTCATTACGGCACCACCACACGGTCGCCTGCCTCGAGATCGCTGCTCGTGATCTCAACGAGTCCGTCTGCGAAGAAACCGGGGTCCACGGCCACCAGTCGTGGGGTTCCAGTGCCGGCCTCGACCCGCACCGCGTAGCCTCCTTCGCTCAGCGCAA
>JAUVQS010000106.1 GCA_030598025.1 Acidimicrobiia bacterium
CCTCTTTCGTTCCGCCCATTCTGTCTGCAATTGAGATTTGTTCCTACTCGGGTGAGAACTGCAAGAGATCGCCCGGCTGGCAGTTGAGTTCACGACAGATCGCCTCGAGCGTCGAGAAGCGCACAGCGCGAGCCTTTCCCGTCTTGAGGATCGACAGATTGGCGACCGTGATGCCGACCCGGTCGGCCAGTTCGGTGAGGGTCATCTTGTGATCGAGGAGCAATCGATCGAGGTGAACTGAGATGGCCATGGCTACACCGTGAAATCTGAGTCGGCCTGCAGGGCGGTTCCGTGCCGGAACACCTCCGCCAGGGCGAGGATGATCAGACCGACGAACACGGCGGCCAGGTTGAGGTCGAAGCGGTAGTCGATGTCGATGCCGGCGCTTGAGACGTTGCCGAGCACGAGCAGGCCGAGACCGATGTCGATGACCTGTTCGACTACGGCTACCCCGATGACCATGATTCCGAGCCAGCGAATGCGTCTGGCGTTTTCAGGGAGGAACGGGGTACCGACCGTCATGGTGCTGAAGATCCGCCGAAGGAGGATCAGAGCCACAAACGCGGCCGCGATTCCCGCCACGATCGTTGCACTGGCCGCTATGGCCAGGCCGAGGGCCGGGTCATCGAACGCCGCTTGTCCGGATGCCCGGGTGATCTCGCCACTTCCCCATGAATCGCTCGACAGGGAGTAGGCGTCGGCGTCGATCGTGAACTGGATTGGAACTGCCAGCGCGGTCGATCCCTCTCCGTCGCCACGAATCAGAAAGATTGCCAGAACGACGACGGCGATCGCCACGACCGCAAGTAGGGCGATTGCGAATGTGGTGAATCCCCTCAAGAGGCGGGGGAGTCTGCTTTGCATGAGAGAACCTCCTTATTGATAAACAATACGCCCATATCGTTTATCAGTCAACCCATGTTGAAAAACAACATGGGCGGTTGGTCCCCCTCAGCGAGTGCAGCGAGCGTTGGGGGGATCGAATTGAATAGATGCGTCAGTGATCACTCATACTGCATGGTCGGATCTATCTATTTCGACAGGTTCCTGCGCCGGAGCGAAGCGGAGGTGGAGGTAGGGGGGCAAACCAATGGACACGGTCAGATAGCCCGCCTCTCCGGGGAGGTCTTCGACCTCGCGCGTCCCCCAAAGGGGAGGGACGAGACCAGCTACTTGGTGCGGTGCTTCGCGGCGTCTTCCAGGAACACCACCGGGATCTCGCGATCGGTTCGGGACTGATACGTCAGATAGCCGTCGTAGGCCTCGACGACCTTCGGCCACCACGCCCTGCGCTCCTCCGCCGAAGCGGTACGGGCGACGACCCGGATCGAACGATCGGGCAGCCGCACCTTGGCCTCCGGCTCATGACGGAGATTCTGGTACCAGTGAGGGTGGCTGGGTCGTCCTCCCCAAGACGCGATCACGACCAGGGTGCTGCCGTCCGTGAGGTAGAGCAAAGGCACGGTGTGAGGCTTGCCCGTCATGCGGCCGGTCGTGGTGAGCAGCAGCATGTCGTTGTCGACGAGCCGCCGTCCAATCCGACCGCCGGTGACGCGGTAGATCAATGTGTGGATAGTTGACAGGGTTTCCGCCGTGCGATCGCGCATTGCGATAGAAGTTACTCGCGACCCGCGCTTTGCCACTCGCTACGCTCTCAATCCATGAGGCTGGTCGTGGCGAACTGCAGTGTGGATTACGAGGGGCGGCTCAACGCTCACCTTCCTCCTGCCACTCGTCTCATCATGGTGAAGGCCGACGGATGCGTGGCCGTGCATGCCGACGGCGGGGCTTACAAGCCGCTCAACTGGATGAATGCTCCCAACTACCTCGAGGATCACGGTGACGAGTGGGTCGTTACGAACCCGAAGGGGGAGCGGCTCACCATCCGCTTCGAGGAGATTCTCTCGGATGTTTCGATGGAGATGGGAGAGGATCCGGGCCTGCAGAAGGACGGAGTTGAAGCACACCTCCAGGTGTTGCTGGCCGATCAACCAGGGGTCCTGGAAGATGACCTCCAACTGATCCGTCGTGAGTACTTCACCGACATCGGTCCGGTTGATCTCCTCTGTTCGGATGCTGCGGGTGGCACCGTCGCCGTCGAGATCAAACGGCGCGGCGAGATCGACGGTGTTGAGCAACTCGCCCGCTATCTGGAGCGCCTCAACCTCGACGCCAGGTTGGCCCCGGTGCGAGGAATCTTCGCGGCGCAGTCGATAACACCTCAGGCCAAAGTTCTGGCAGACGCCCGAGGGATCTCGTGTGTTGAGGTGGACTACGACGAGTTGCGGGGAGCCGAGTCGAACACCCTCAAGTTGTTCTAGTCATGTTTGAGGTAGTGCTCTACCGACCGGAAATCCCACCCAATACCGGCAACATCATGCGCCTGTGCGCCAACACCGGGTCACGGCTGCATCTGATTCACCCACTTGGGTTCGAGTTGGAGAACACGAAGCTGAGGCGTGCGGGCCTCGACTACCGGGATTGGGCCGACGTGCGCGAGCACGCCTCACTGGAGGCTTTCGTGGATTCGGTGTCTCCGGCGCGGCTGATCGCGTTCACGAGGGACGGCGACGGCCGCTACTCAGATGTGGATTACCAACCGGGCGATGCGCTGCTGTTCGGCCCGGAGTCCGACGGCCTACCGGACGACGTTCTGGAGTCTTCGCTGCTGGATCAGCGCGTTCGCATCCCGATGCTTCCCCGCTCGCGCAGCCTGAATTTGTCGAACGCGGTAGCCGTGGTGGTGTTCGAGGCGTGGAAGAGGCACGACTTCTCGGGCGGCATCTGATTTTCCAGGATTTTCTCAGCAATACTGTGGCGCGTGGGGAACAACAGTATTGCTGAGAAAACTCATTGGGCGAGGAGTCTGAGGGCGATTGCTTCCGCCAGCGCGCCCTTGCGCACGTCGTCCAGGTTGACGCTCTCGTTGGGGCCGTGCGCGCGGCTCGTCGGGTCGGCAACTCCGGTCAGGAGGATGCTGGCCTCCGGGAACACGTCGGAGAAAGCGGCCACGAACGGGATCGAGCCACCAACGCCCATGTTGACGGTCTCCCGGCCCCAGGCCTCCTCGAATGCTGATCGGAACGCATCGTTGGCGCGGCCGGTGGTTTCGAGAGCGAACGCTTCACCGGCTACGCCCGGCGTCACGGTCACCTCGGCTCCCCAGGCTGCGTTCTGTTCGAGATGGGCAACAAGCGCACTCAGGGCCCTCTCTGGGTTATCGCCCGGTGCGATGCGAAGGCTCACCTTGGCGCGCGCCGCAGGCACCAGGGCGTTGACGGCATTGCCCACCGTCGGGGCGTCGATTGCCAGCACTGCTACGGCGGGTTGGGTCCACATGCGGGACGTGAGCGAACCGGAACCGATCATCTCCAGGCCTTCCACGGTGTCGGCTTGAGCTCGGAGCTCATCCTCAGTCAGGTCGAGATTGCCAGATTCGGCGAAGACCAACCCGGGAATCGCCACGTTTCCGTCCCGGTCGTGGAGCGTAGCCAGCAGGCGGGATAACACGGTCAGTGCGTCGGGGATCACACCTCCGAAGTGGCCGCTGTGGATGGCATGCCGGAGAGTCCGGACCTCGACCGTGCAGTCGACCAGTCCACGCAGCGAGGTGGTGAGCGCCGGTTGTCCAACCCGCCAGTTTCCCGAGTCCGCGATGACGATGACGTCGGCCGCGAGCAGGTCGCGGTAGCTCGACAGGAACTCCTCGAGGTGGGCGGAGCCGATCTCTTCTTCGCCCTCGATGATGATCTTGACGCCAACCGGCGGTCGGCCTCCGTGCGCCTTCACCGCGCCGAGGTGAACAACGATTCCCGCCTTGTCATCTGACGATCCTCGTCCGAGGAGGCGCCCGTTCTCCTCAACCGGTTCGAACGGGTCCCGGTCCCAGGCGCTGGGGTCGCCGACCGGTTGCACGTCGTGGTGGGCATAGAGCAGCACCGTCGGGGCACCTTCCGGAGCGGGGATCTCGGCGAAGACGGCGGGATGGGCACCTTCGACCTCAAGCAGTCGGACGGTCTCGAACCCGGCCTCGGATAAGAGATCGGCTACCGCCCCGGCAGACCTGCGGACCTCTGCCGCGTCGAAATCGGGTGCGCTTATCGAAGGGATCCGGACGAGGTCCTCGAGCGTCGACTGAAGCGAGGGAAACAAGTTGTCGATGGCCAAGCGAAGATCTTCGTACATGGCCAGAAGGCTACCGCCCTCCGCGGTGGCTCCCGCCGCCCGGCTTTGAGGCTGGAACTTCCCCCTACTCTGAGGTGATGGACCGCTTTTCATGGCCTGCGATCGTCGCCCTCGCCTCGACGGTGATGGTGGCGTTCGGCGCCATGTTCTACGGATTCTCGGTCTTCCTCACCGCCGATGCCGCCGGGTCGGACTTCAGCACGACGGTTCTCTCGCTGGGATACGGTGGCGCGGCGCTCTTCGGTGGTCTCCTGGCCTTTCCCATCGGCCGGTTCGCCGACCGGCACGGGGTTCGGTGGGTTTTCGGGATTGGATCCCTGGTTGGTTTCCTGGGGCTCGTCGCTTTCTCGTTCGCCAAGGAACCGTGGCATGTGCTGGCCGCCTGGTGGTTGTTGATCGGTCCGGCGGGGGCAATGACCTATTACGAACCCGCCTTCATCGCAGTGGACCAGTGGTTCGGTGCACGGCACAGGGCTCGAGCGCTGGCAGTTCTCACCGTGATCGGTGGGGTGTCCGGCACGATCTTCATTCCGCTCACGGAACGCCTGGTTACCTGGTTTGGATGGCGGGGTGCGGCGGTGGCTCTCGGAGCGATCCTCCTCGTGGTCGGCTGGGTCACTGCCTTCATCTTCGTCCCGGCCGGGTCCGGTGAGGAGCGCCACGGTGAGCCGTCCCGGTTCTCGGTGCGCTCATTGTTCTCGGACCGCAGATTCGTTCTATACACGATCGGGATGATGCTCAGTTTTGGCACCATGCAGTCGATCATGACTCACCGCGTGGCCCGGTTTGAAGAGGCCGGTTTTGCCGTTGCCTCTGTCGCCGTGTGGGCCGCCATCGCGTCGGCGTTGAGTCTTCCCGGTCGATATGCCTCGCCGTATGTCGCGGGGAGGCGAAGGCCAACTTCGGTTCACGCCGCCGGCATGGTGGCGCTGACCCTGGCGCTGGCGCTGGCGGTCGTCGTAGGCGCCGACTGGCAAATGGGAGCCCACTTCATTCTCTTCGGGCTCTCGTTCGGGGTGATGCTTCCTTTGCGGGCGATGGTGATGTCGTCCTGGTATTCCGGATCTGCCTACGGACGGATAATGGGAGTCCAATGGTCGTTCGCGGCGGTCATCGGTGCGGCGGGTCCGGCAGGAGTGGGAGTGCTGCGCGACACGACCGGGGGATATGAAATACCGGTTGCTCTTCTCGTTGTGGCCATGGGGGTGGCGGCGATCGCAACATGGATGGCCGGGCTCAGTGTTTTCGACGTCAGGAGCGAGGCAGCCGGATCAGCCGGTGATCGGGAGTGAACAACCGACGTCCAATTCCGAGTGTCTTTACGGTGGCGGTGGTCGCCACCGACCCCAGGATCAAGTACATGATCGCTGCCTGCACTCGTACCGCCTCGATCGGGTCGACCCCGGCC
>JAUVQS010000042.1 GCA_030598025.1 Acidimicrobiia bacterium
CTATCGAGGCGCGGATCCGCCATGAGGCGATCGCGATCGACACGGGGCTTGGCACCGTGACCGTCCGGAATCTCACCGACGATTCCGAGGAGACGATCGGTTACGACCAGTTGCTCTATGCCACCGGTGCTCAGTCAATACGCCCACCTATCGAAGGTATCGATCAGCAAGGCATCTACGAGCTCAGAACACTCGACGATGCGAAGAAACTGCGAAACGTGGCAACCGGCGGCGCCCGAAGAGCGGTTGTGGTCGGCGGCGGCTACATCGGCCTCGAAGTTGCCGAGGCGTTTCACACCCTCGGAATCGAAACAACCATCGTCACCATGGCTCCCAGCGTGCTGGAGCGAACCTTCGATCCCGATATGGGTGAGAAGATCGGCAATCGGATTCAGGACATGGGCATCGAACTGATCACCGAACACAAGGTCGAGTGTCTCGAGGGTCGCGACGGCAAGGTCATCGGCGTCGGCTGCTCGGATCGAAGCATCGAAGCCGACGTTGTCGTTCTCTCTCTTGGAAGCCGTCCTGCCACCCGCTTGGCCGCCGACGCCGGCATCCCGCTCGGAGCCTCCGGCGCCGTCTCGGTCGATGATCGGCAGCGAACACCCATCGACGGTGTTTGGTCGGCCGGCGACTGCGCCGACGCGATGCACCGCATCACGGGCCGCCCGATCAACCTGCACCTCGGCACCGTCGCCAACAAGGCAGGTCGAGTGGCAGGCATCAATCTGGGCGGTGGAGATGCAACCTTCCCGGGACTGCTCGGGACCGCCATCACCAAAGTGCACGACTTCGAGATCGCTCGTACCGGCTTGGCGGAGTTCGAGGCAGATGCAGCCGGGTTCGAGTATGTCGCGGCAGAAGTCGGAAGCAGGACCGCCGCCCATTACTGGCCGGGGTCTTCCCCGATGCGAATCAAGATGGTCGCAGAACGTGGAACCGGGAAATTGCTCGGCGCCCAGATCTTCGGCGGCACCGGTGCCGGCAAACGAATCGACACCGTGGCAGCCGCATTGTGGAGCGAAATGACCGCTTCTGATCTGGCCATGGTGGACCTGGCCTACTCACCGCCGTTCTCGGGTGTCTGGGACCCGGTGAACATCGCCGCCCGCAAGGTGGCAGCAGCAGCCATTAGCCGTTAGCTGTTCTGCTTCGGGAGGTTGTTGACGGTTGTGTTGGGGTGAGCCTCCCTGGATGTGTGGTGTTTGCACGCATCACTACAACCAAAGGAGGCTCAACGGGCAGTAACCGCTGCGGCTGCGTAGCATCGGCGCAAGGAGGCGATGCGTTGCATCTACGCCGAAATCGAGACGCTCTGCAGTGGATCAACTGCTGCCCGGGATCACGTTCAGCCGAGATCGATCTCGACAACAGCCAGTTCATATTCGTTGCCTGAGACCAGGGCAGGGCATGCCCATTCCATCAGCACCAAGGAGAGCCGAAACGGGTAGTTCTCGTGATCCGCCGGCGATGCTAGCCACGAACCAATGCCACGGCCTCGGCCGGGCTTCCCGCCCAGGGATCCCCGTGCCCGGGCAGGAGCAAGTCGGCCTCCAAAGCGACGATACGGTCGAGTGACGACATGGCCAATTCATGATCTAGGTTGAAGCGCTGTTCGATCAGCTGAGGACCCCTGCCTGAACCAATGAGATCCATGGTGATGAGACCGTCCCCGGTGAACAGCAGGCCACGCTCTGGAACGTGGAACATCGCGTGCCCTTCGGTGTGGCCCGGCGTGTGTACCGCCTCTGGGTGGCCGGGGAGGTCGAGGCGATCACCGTCGCCGAAAGTGTCCACCTTGTCGAGGTGTTCGAGCTTCATGACTCCTGCAAGGATCATCGGTAGGAACGTCTTCAGCGCATGGATGTTGAAGATCGGAAGGTCGGAAGCGGATGCTGCGAAGCGGCCGGTGTAGGTTCCAAGCGCCCGGGACTCTTCAGCTTCGTGCACAGACAGAGACAGGCCGTTGTTCATCGCTTTCTTGCCGAAACCGAGGTGGTCGGCATGGGAATGGGTGGCCACAATCCCCGCCACCGCCTCGAGGGAAAGCCCGATGGACTCGAGACCTTTGACGAGTTTCGACCACTCGCGAGAACACCCTGCGTCGATGACCGTGGCTTGATCGCCGTCACGGAGAATGAAGAAGTTGTGCCCTCGGGTTCCCAGTGAGTACGTATCTGTCGCTACCTGTTTCATGGTGGCAAGGCTACCAATCGAAAACCCGCGATGAGCCTGCTACCAACCGTTGAATCTTGCCGCCATGTTGCCTCCTGATTCACAGCCTACGCGGATCGAATTCTCGACGAAGCGTAGGCTGTGCTGTTGGAGAAGATCCTCGACACACTGGCCCGGTGGTTGGGAGGCGAGTAGACCCGCTCCGGAACTCAGCCGCTCGATGGGTCGTGACTAACGATGTCAACCTCACGCCACGCAACCCAGGAAGGGCTTCTCACCGTGACAATCCTCACCAGTTGGACCTTCTCCAGCGGAGCATCAGGTATGAACGAGAGGATGTCGCCTTCGGCCGTCGAGCCCTCGAACGTATGCACGACGTGTAACGGACCGTCGGCGTCCAGAACCCAGATTTCGGGTCGGGTCGGCCCTTCTGGGTATTGAGCCACGGTGAGTCGAATCTCGTCGACCGAACTCGGCGAAGCCAGAAGGATCTCGAGATATTGTGGGGCGTCTCCGCCTGATCCCCACTGAGGACTACCACCATCTATTGCCGCCTCTGGCGGCTCATCCGGCAACGCGCGAGAAGCCGTCGCGGTCGCGGTGGCAGTCAGTGAGTATTCAAAGAACTCGAACAGGCCCGGAGCACACGGGTCGGGCCGGGCTGATGGCGACAACACTTCACCCACCAAACCCTCGCCGGTCATGGCATGCCAGATGTCTGGCTGGGCGACCGATATATCCCAACTCCACGTCACCCATCCATCGAAGCCGGCGGTGCATGATTCAACTTCGAGATCATGGAGAGCTTTGGCGGCTGCCTCCTCAGACGTGTACCAGGTGAAAGCGGCCAGTTCGCCCATCACGATCGGGATATCGTCTCGTTCGGCCATTTGGAAGTTCTCGACATGCTGGACGAGTAGCGCATGCGGCGGGGTGGGATAGACGTGGAAATCTACGAAGTCGAGATCGGAGTCGAGAGCGGCCACAGCCCGCACCAGCCGATTGTCGTCGTCTCCACGGAACCGGTTCGGCCGGTTAGGAGCGAAGAACCCAACCGAGATCAGGGCGGACGGATCAAGTCGGCGAATGGCGTCGCCCGTCTGGGTTATCCAGGAGAGGAGGCCTTCGTCGACCATGCGTGCTTTGTCCTCCGCGTCCCACACTCGACTTGGTCGTGCTGATGGAAACTGATGGCAAGGTCGCCGAGGTGATCGTGGTCGATGGTTTCGACGGCACGGTCGTCGAAGTCGCCGGAACTCGGCCCGACGTACACGAAGCCGTGACGAGAGCCAGCGCGAGAACCCCAATCGCCAAGCATCCGCGCTGCGGGCTGTTCTTCATGTCGAAAAGATACACTTTCAGTTCAACTTCACTCGCTTGGGAGACTGACCGTGCCCAGGTCCGTCGCTCTACAATGCGCGGGTGCGTCGCCTGTTCCTTTTCTCCCTGGTCTTGTTCGTTGCCGCCTGTACCGAGGTCACCGGCGATGCGGTTGGATCGTCGAGTGTGCCGGATGGCGACCGGGCACTGGTAGTACACGTCAGCGACGGGGACAGCCTGATCGTTGAATTCGAGGGCATCGAGCACCGGGTTCGCCTCATCGGGATCAATGCCCCCGAACGGGACGAATGCTTCGGGAGTGAAGCGTGGGCCCGACTCGAGGCGATGGTTCTCGATCAGCAGGTCACACTCGTGAAGGACGTCGAAACTGAGGACCAATACGGCCGGATGCTGCGATATGTCTATCTCGACGGGTCGCTCATCAACGCCGACCTGGTGAAGGACGGGTTTGCTATGGCCCGTTCCTACGAGCCGAACACCTCCGCCCGAGCTTCTCTGAGCGCAGCCGAGAGCGAGGCCCGCCGGGATCGCCTCGGTTTGTGGGCAGAGGGTGCTTGCGCGGTCTCGGCCAGCGTCCGAATCGACCATATCGAAGCCGATGCCCCCGGCCCCGATGACGAGAACCTCAACGGCGAGTGGCTGGAGCTCGTCAACGAAGGAGACAGTCGGGTCGAGCTGAGCAGCTGGTCGATTCGTGATGCTGAATCGGTCAACCGATTCAGCATCCCCGACGGCGCCGGCTTGGACGCCGGGCAGAGCCTTCGGATCTACACCGGATGCGGCGACGACAGTCCCGCCGACCTCTTCTGGTGCTCGGCAACGCCCGTCTGGAACAACCGAGGAGATGTCGGCTACCTACTCGACCCGGAGGGAAAGATCGCAGACCGATCCGATTACTGAGCACGGACGCGTCCGCCTTGTGCTTCAATGGGACTGTTCAGGCAAACAACGATGAAAGGGACGAATATGAGCTTCATGGATACCCTCAAGGGCTGGTTCGGGAAGGCAAAAGAGTCCGCCGGAGAGGCGATGGACAAGGTCGAGGAAGTTGCCGGGGATCTTGGCGAGAAGGCAGCTCCGATGGTCGACAAGGCCAAAGACGCGGCCGGCGACGCTTTCGACAAGGCGAAGGACTTCGCGGGCGACGTCAAAGACAAGGTTGAAGACAAGATCGACGACATCCGCGGCGAAGGCGACGATACCGCCGCTGAGGCCACCGGGGCGGTCGAAGAAGCAGCCGGCGACGCCGCTGCGTCAGCCGAAGAAAAGGTCGAGGACGTCAAGGATCAGCTCGACGGCTAACACCCAGCCTGCTATCTATTCGGAGCAGGGTGCACCCTCGCGGTGCACCCTGCTTTTCTAGTACCAGCGTTCGGCGACGGTCTTCATCTCCATGAACAGCCTCAAATAGTCGGGGCCGCCGGCCTTGGAGTTCGAGCCCGACATGTTGAATCCGCCGAAGGGTTGAACGCCCACTAGAGCCCCTGTGATCTTCCTGTTTATGTAGAGGTTGCCCACATGGAAAGAGCGCCGGGCGTATTCGATCCGATCACGGCGTTTCGTGAACACTCCTCCGGTGAGACCGTACTCGGTGCCGTTGGCGATCTCGATGGCGTGTTCGAAATCTCGGGCACGAATGACAGACAGCACCGGCCCGAAGATCTCAAACTGGGCGAGCCGGTGTTCGGGCTCAACATCTGCGAAGACCGTCGGCTCGATGTAGTAGCCGCCGTCTAATTCGACTGCCGATCCACCCAGTACGAGATTTGCCTCCTGCTTGCCTTTCTCGATCTCTTCGAGAATCGTCCGATGCTGGGCGGCGCTGATGACGGCAGTGACCTGGCCGTTGTCTACGGCGGGACCGATCGAAAGCTCGGAGGCATACCGAACGACCTTGTCGAGAACCTCGTCGTGCACCTCATCGACGATGATGAGTCGAGAGCAGGCAGAGCACTTCTGACCCTGAAACCCGAATGCTCCGGCAACCGCGGCGCGGGCCGCTGCGTCGAGATCGGCGGTCTCGTCAACGACCTGAGCATCTTTTCCGCCCATCTCCATGTAGGCGCGTTTGACCCAGAGTTGACCGGGATTCACCTTCGCCGAACGTTCGGCGATGCGCAGGCCAACCTCTTTCGATCCGGTGAAGTTGATGAAACGGGTACGTGGATGATCGACCAGAGTGTCGCCGACGCGACTACCGGGACCGGGGAGAAAGTTGATGACGCCGGGCGGGAAGCCGGCTTCTTCAACCGCCTTCATGAACTGAGCACCAATGACCGGCGTGGTCGAAGCAGGTTTGACCACGACCGCGTTGCCGGCCGCCACCGGTCCAATCGTCATACCGGCAAGGATGGCCAGAGGGAAATTCCACGGCGGTATCACCACACCGACTCCCAGCGGAATCAAGTGTGACTCGTTTTCCTCATTCGGGAACGACGTGACCGACACCGGTTCGGCAAGAGTCAGTCCCTGACGGGCGTAGTAGTCGACGAAATCGATGGCCTCGGCGACATCTGCCTCGGCCTCGAGGTAGTTCTTCGAAGCCTCGAACGTCTGCCATGCGGAGAACTCGAACTTGCGCCGGCGCATGATGGCCGCCAGCTTCATGACGGTCCTAGCTCTTGCCTCTGCCGACATCGCCGACCACACCGCGAAGCCATCCCAGGCAGCGGCGATCGCCTCGTCGGCGGTTTCCGGGGTGGCAGACGCCACCGTTCCGATGACCTCGGATGGATTGGCCGGGTTGACACTCTCGATGTGATCGTCCGTGTCAATCGAACGACCTCCGATGATCAGTGGGTAATGCCCACCGAGTTCGGAGCGCACCACTTCAATGGCTCGCCGGTAATTGGCAGCGCTCTCTTCGCTGGAGAAGTCGCTGTACGGCTCGTTGATGAATGGTTCGAACACTTTGGCAACCTCCGGGATTGTGCGTCGACGAAAGCCTATTCGATGTCAACCGGCGCGTCATCATCGCGGGGACTAGCTTCACAAAGGGAGGTGCGATGCAGCCCGAAAGCCCGAGATCAACCACATGAGTCACCCTCTCGAGCTTCTTCGCGACGCTGCTCATGACGAGTGGTCCGACCCGGTTGACATGACCCGCCGGGCCGCGGAGGGACTCCTGAAACTCGTCGATCAGGACTGGATGGACACCGGCCTGGAAGCCGCCCGGATGCTGCGAGCCAGGCGTCCTGATCAACCGCTTCTCCTGGCCATTACCGAGCGGGCTCTCGACCCCGATCCGGATAGGGTCCGGAGAGCGCTGCAGTCGGCGGTTTCGGAATTGGAGGACGAAACGTGGAGTTCCGATCTCGGATTGCGTAACGCCCATCATGAATCGATGGGCGTTACCTCTCTCGGCAGATCGACTCTCTCGGTGCTGGAGGCCGCGTCGCAAATCGGGAACTCACGAGCTCAGCTTTTCACCGATAGGCGAGCGATCTCAAAAGGTCTCGGGTATCTCAATTTCCCGATTTCGGTTGCACCGCCGGAGGAGGCAGTTGCGCTCCTCGCTCCCGGCGTGGCGAGCACTGCTTCCCGTTTCTGGACGACGTTGCGAATCGCAGATGCTGCCCTCAAGGCGAAGGTTGCCGGCCGGCAGATAGTTGTCATCGTCCATCCGTTGGCCGAGTTGTCCCCCCTCAACCGGTCGGTCTACCGCCCGCATCGCCTGCTCATCGATGTAACTCTTTGAGCCATCAGCCATCAGCCCTGAGCAGTGAGCACTTGGCTCATCGCTCATGGCCCAGGGCCGTGACGACGAACTCGATCGAGTCGATGAGTGCCTCCACATCGTCGAGGGGAATGGCCGGCCACAAACCGATTCTCAGTTGATTCCGGCCAAGCTTGCGATACGGTTCGACGTCCACAATGCCGTTCGATCGAAGCACGGCGGCGACCTCCAGAGCGTCAACTCCAATGAAATCGATGGTGGCGGTGACGGGTGATCGTTCGCCCGGTGAGGAAACGAAGGGCGTGGCGAAGGCGACCGACTCGGCCCATCCATACACAGCGTCAGCGTTCTCTGCGGAACGGCCGGAGGCCCACGCCAACCCACCCTGCTCATTCATCCACTCGACCTGTTCGGCCATGAGAAACAGCGTCGCCAGCGCAGGCGTATTGGAAGTTTGATCCCTGCGGGAGTTCTCGACTGCCAGCCTGAGATCCAGGAACGGCGGCACGTAGCGACCGGATCCAACGATCGACTCGACACGCCCAATCGCGGCAGGAGACATCAACGCCACCCACAACCCGCCCTCGGAACCGAACGCCTTTTGCAGCGAGAAGTAGTAGGCGTCGAACTCCGCCGGGTCGACGGGAACCGCTCCAGCGGCAGAAGTTGCATCGACCACAACCAACCCCGGAGCGTCGGGGCGCTCGATCGGCATCAGCACGCCGGTCGTCGTCTCGTTGTGAGTGAGCGCGTAGGTATCGACCGAAAGATCGGCGACGACCTGCGGATGAGTGCCCGGCTTTGATTCGATCAGGAGCGGAGAGCGCAGATGCGGCGCTTTGGCGACGGATGCTGCAAACTTCGACGAGAACTCACCGTAAACCAGATGCTCACTGCGCTCTTCTATCAAACCGAAAACTGCTGCATCCCAGAAGGCTGTAGCACCACCAACTCCCAGCACAACTTCGTAATCGTCCGGCAGCAAATACATTGACCGGAGACCGGACCGGATGCGGCCGACGACACTCTTGACCGCCGGACGCCTGTGGCTGGTTCCGAGATAGTCGGTTGCTCGGGAGAGGAGCGACTCGAATGCTTCCACCCTCACTTTGGTGGGGCCGGATCCGAACCGGCCGTCGGCCGGCAAGAGATGATGAGGTATCTCGATTTGGGTCGGCATTGGCACCACTATTCTTCGGTCTCGAGCGACATCCCAGTCGATCGCAACGACGAAAGCGAATTCGCCATGACCCGCATCTCACATCGAATCGGTTCGATAGCTGAATCGGCCACGATGGCCGTAACGGCCAAGGCGAAGTCCCTCAGAGCACAGGGTGTAAACGTGATTGGTTTCGGCGCGGGCGAACCCGATTTTCCGACTCCGGACCACATCGTTGAGGCCGCGATCGAGGCGTGCCGCGACCCGAGGATGCACAAGTACGGCCCGGCAGCGGGAATGCCCGAACTTCGCGAGGCAGTCGCAGCCAAAACGTTGCGCGACTCCGGCTACGACGCTGCGCCATCGCAGGTGCTGATCACAAATGGTGGCAAACACGCTGTGTTCGCGGCGCTTGCCACCATCGTTGATCCGGGAGATGAAGTGCTGCTCCCCGCCCCTTACTGGGTTACCTATCCCGAAGCGATCGGTCTGGCCGGAGGAGTTCCAATCGTTCTCACCACAGACGACACCACCGGATTTCAGGTCACGATCGAGCAACTGGAAGCGGCCAGAACCGAGCACACCAAGGCCCTGATCTTCGTGTCTCCTTCCAACCCGACTGGGGCCGTCTATGCCCCGGACGAGGTCGCCGCCATCGGACGCTGGGCTGCCGAGAACGACGTGTGGGTGATCACAGACGAGATCTACGAGCACCTGATCTACGGCGAAACGGGTTTCTCGTCGATCGGAGGCTTGGTCCCGGAACTGCAAGATCGTTGCATCATCGTCAACGGAGTCGCCAAGACGTTTGCTATGACCGGGTGGAGAGTCGGTTGGCTGGTGGGTCCGCCGGACGTCGTGAAGGCAGCCGCCAATCTTCAGTCTCATTCCACGTCGAACGTGGCCAACGTGTCGCAGGCCGCGGCTCTGGCGGCACTGACCGGGCCGATGGAGCCGGTCGAGGAAATGCGGAAGGCCTTCGATCGCAGGCGACAGACGATGTTCTCGATGCTGAGTGCCATCAACGGCGTGCAGGTGATCGAGCCCCAGGGGGCGTTCTATGCGTTCCCGTCCTTCCAGAATCTGCTCGGCACCGATATCCGCGGACACCGACCCGTCTCCACTCTGGAACTCGCCGGACTGGCGCTCGAAGAGGCGCACGTGGCGATCGTTCCCGGCGAAGCCTTCGGAGCCCCCGGATTCGCTCGACTGTCCTACGCTCTCGGCGACGAAGACCTCGAAGAAGGCGTTGGCCGGCTGGCCGACTTCCTGACACCCTGACGCCGGTAAACTCCAGGCCACCATGCTGACGGGCACCACTGCGAGAGCGATGCTGTTGGTCGGCCCCGGCCGGCTAACACCGACACGGCTTCCGATGCCACAGATCGAGCGCGGTGGCTGGCTCGCTGTCGAATCGACCGGAATCTCGGGCGTCGAGGTGCACGCCTGGAACGGAACAAACCGCCGGCTGGATTATCCCCTCATCCCCGGTCACGAGATCGTTGGACGGGTCGCGGAGATCGCCGATGACACCATCTCCTTTCCGGTCGGCACCAGGGTGGTCCTCGAGACGGCCATCAAGTGTGGGGCCTGCCGGCGGTGCACGAACGGGGTCTCCAGCTGCACGTTTCGCCGGCCGATCAACGCCTACGGCCACCTCTCTTCCAAGGAACCTCCAGCGTTGTGGGGTGGGCTGGCCGAATTTGTCTACCTCGATCCCGGCTCCAGGCTGCATGCCATATCCGACGACATCCCGGCCGAGGTCGGGACCTTCGCTCACGCGCTGGCTGCGGGGTTCGCGTGGGCGGTCGAGCTGCCGCAACTGGAAGCGGGAGAAAATGTTCTCATCCTCGGCCCTGGTCCGCGCGGCCTGTCCGCCCTGATCGCGGCCAAAGCCGCTGGTGCCGGGTGGGTCGGCGTTGTCGGACTTCCACACGACACCTACCGGCTGAAAATGGCTTCCGCGCTCGGAGCCGACATGGCGATTAATGTTGAGTCCGGAGATGTCGGAAGCGCGGTTGCCAATTCCCTGGGCACCCGTCCCGATGTCGTCCTCGACGTTACGAGCGACGACCCGGAGGCGATCTTCATGGGTCTCGACCTCGTCAGGGCAGGTGGACGGGTGGTGCTGGCATCGACCAA
>JAUVQS010000040.1 GCA_030598025.1 Acidimicrobiia bacterium
ACCATGGCCAACTGCCCGTGATGTCCATAAGCAGCCCCCGAGCCCTGATCTCCGGCTGCTAATCCCGACAGGACGCCGGCTCCTGAATCACGACGGATGTGGGTCCTCACTTCATTCATTCGCCGGACATCCTAACGAGGAGCATCCGATGTCCAGTGCCGTCTTCGGAGGAGTACGCTCGCGATGTGAAGAGACTTCTGCTCGTCGCCAATCCGGCGGCCTCAGGTTTCACCGGGGGCCTATTTCGAACCATCACTTCCGCGCTGGCCGGATCCTATGAGATCGAACCGGCCTGGCCGGTGAGTCCCGATGAGGTCCGCGCTGTCTCAGCCGAGGCAGCGGCCGATGGCGTCGATGTCGTCGTCGGATTCGGCGGCGACGGCGTCGTTCACCATGTCGCCAACGGTATCACCGGCACGGACACGGCTCTGGGAATCATTCCGGCGGGCACGACCAATGTCCTCGCCCGAATCCTCGGCATCCCGAACAAACCCAGGAAAGCGGCGGATCTGCTGATCGATGATGTTCACGTGATTCCCGCCCCTCTGGCCCGGGTCGAGGTGGGCGATCCGCCCTCGGTGTCGTACGCAACGTTTGGCACCGGGATTGGATACGACGCCGAGGTTGTTGAGCGGTCGGAGGCGCAGCCGTATCGCAAGTACTGGTTCGGATCCGTCCACTATGCGCGCAGCGCCGTCTCAGCGCTGGTCGGCGATTATCGGACCAGGAAACCGCAGCTGCGCGTTACCGATGGAGAACGGAAACTGGACGCCGTAACCGTGCTCGCACAGGTGCATGAGCCATACACCTACTTCGGGAAGATGCCCCTCGGCGTTCCGGCGGGCGAAGGCCTGACGATCATCGTTTTCGAGAAGTTGCCTCTGCGAAGGGCGCCGGGGATCCTGGCCCGGGCCCTGCGACGAGGTCAACTGGAGAAGATACGCGGCGTCCATGTCTGGCGCGATGTCGAACAAATCACGGTCGAGGCCGACCCGGAAGAAGCGGCTCAGGCCGACGGAGAGATGCTGGGACGATCCGGACGAGTCGTGATCAGTTCCGAGCCGGCCGCGCTCAACGTCGTTGTCCCTCCGGAAACCGCCGTCGATTAGACGGCGATACCTTCCGCGACTGCCAATCCGCCGGCATACTCGGCGACCGCCTCTGCGTCGAGCAGGCCGATCTCGGTGGCTACGCCTGAGAACACATCAAGGGCGATCGCCTCACTCAAGTCCTCTCTCCCCCGCCGCTGGAGAGCAGCGTTGAAAAGCGTTCCCGGAAGAATCTTGTCGGTAGCGGCCAGCAAATAGAAAGGAACGCCAATCGCTTTGGCTGCTCCCGCCAACACTGCCGTACCCACTTTGTTGATCACCTGGCTGGGCCCGATCGCGTCTGCGCCGGCGAGCACAACGTCCATTCCGGCCAGCACTTCTATTGCAACCTCGTCGTCGATTAGCTCGACGTCGAATCCGCCGGCTCGAAGTTCGGCCGCCATTTCCGCGCCCTCACCAATCGGCATCGCCCTGGTGCACACGACGTCAAACTCCAGGTGGTCCCTCGCCATCTCGAGCACTGTTCGCACGGTGCTCGACGCTGAATGAATGAGAACGGTTCCACCGGCCGGAATCACCGCCGACCCCGTCACCGCAATTCCGCGCCAGCTCTCACGAATCCGGCGCTCCAAATCTGAGACGGCCTCAGCTACGGCGAGTGGGCCCTCATCCACGTGCAGGTAGACCGCATTGCGAAGATTCGTGATGGGAGCCATTGCTTGCTGATTGGCAGAGAGCAGGTCGACGGCATCGAGAATCGCGCCGGGGAAGGCACCGGGGGTCACATCGATGACGGTCTTGAGGAGATCGCCGACCGCCAGAGCGGCATCGGCGCCGACGGTCGCGGCGCTACCAACCTGATCGTGAGCTGCCGCTATCACACGGCGCCACGTTGGCCAGTCCCGCCATTCCGTCACAATGCCTCCTCCACGCACACTCCGTCGGCGAGTGTAGTTGGGCCGAACCGGCGCCATCTCCCGGTCGACGCGATCAACGAGTAGCAGCCTCTTCCAGTGCCGCAGTCACGATTCCGAGTTCGGCCAGGGCTCCCGCCACCTCGGCCCGGGACCGCATCCGCGATCGAATGGGAGCGCCTATTCCGCGATCGAGTCTCGACCGAACTCCTTGCCGCAAGGCCTCCACATACTCCCGAAGAGCGCGCCTTCCGGCCCGGCGGCCAACCTCGGCAATGAGGGCTCGCAGCAATAAGGTCGTCACCAGGGCGGCCACCACCAGTACCAGCGGACGGGTATCCCCACCCGGCCGCAGGAAATCCGGTTCGGTCCACATCCACAAGAGGCCCGCCAGCACCGCCCCGGCCAACAACCATTGCACGATCGCAGTCAGGCGGAGCCAACTGCTCGTGGTGACGACGCGAAAGCCTCCGACCTCGAGGTAGGCCGCTTCCGCAATTCGCCCTAACTCGGCTTCGATATTGCCCGGCTCAACTTCCGAACGAAGCAGCCGACCGAAAGATCCGCCTATCTCGAAGGAGAGATCTGCTACCAACTCGGTCACTGCCGATGCCGCTCTGGTGAGATGGGAGGTCGCATCAAATCGAACTCTCTCGGCCGGGCCGGCCAGACCGGCGATCCGAGAAATTCGACTGGATCTGTACCGACCAACGATCCACGCGATGGGCCCGCCACCCTTGCTGAGCGCGGCTTGCCGACCCGCCCTCACTGCCGAAGGCTCGGTATCGGCCATCGGGTCAACCAGTGCCGAGGTCACCAGGTTGGCCGTCGCCTCCCAACGATCGTCGTATGAGGTCCCGGCGCCGGAGCCGATTCCGACCACGTCGGCAACGCCATCTCTCGCCTCACGAAGGTCTGCAAATACTTTGGTCATCACCAACCGCTTGGCTTCGAATCTGCCGTGCAGATCACGACTCAACCGTGCGATGCCGATCGGTGCTCCTTCGTCGGGATTCGCCGCCACTGCAATGAGATGGGGGTCGAGCATGCCATCGCTCTCCAACGTCCGCTGGAGATCCTTTACTACCTGGCTCTCCTCGGCCGGACTCAGTCGGTCTATTTGATTCAAGACGAAGATGAACTGAGACGAATAGCGACTGAGTGGCTGCAGAAAATCCCGGTGTAGTAGCCGGTCGTTGTACTTCTCGGGATCGACAACCCAGATCACCGCATCGACTCTCGGGAGAAGATACTCAACCAACTCCCGGTGGGATCGAACGACGCTGTCGGTGTCCGGCATATCTAGAACTGCGATCTCCCCGAACGAATCATGCCCGATCCTGTCCTCGATCGATAGGTCGTCGAGCAAGCGAACCAAACCCGGCTCTGGATTGGCCGGAATCCAGGCCAATGGTCGCTCGGTAGTCGGGCGAACGACGCCCGTCGGCGCCACTTCTTCGCCCGCCAGAGCGTTCAGCAGGCTGGACTTGCCCGATCCGGTACCACCGACGAGTGCCACGACCACCGATCGGCCCAGGAAGCCGAGCCTGGTGCGAATCCCTGCTGCCGTCTTGGCGGGGGGAGTCAGCAGCTCAGGTTCGACAATGTCCGCAGCACGGCCGATCGCCAAGTCCAACAAGTCGAGAGCGTCGCTCACGTCATACGCCATCCCAGGCCTCCGCCAATTGCCGGACCCGGTCGTAGCTCGATGCCAGTGAGCCTGGCTCTGCCAGCGCGTCGGTGTGCTCGTCGAGAACTCGACCGAACCTCGCTCCGTCTGCTTTGAGAACCTCACCGACGGCTTCCTCGATCCGTGTTCGAGCCGTCTCGATCAGCGAACGCGCCGCCGCCGAACCAAAGAGGTGCTCCAGAAGTTTCTGCTGCGCGGCTGCTGCTCCGGCCGCCACCCCGACCTCCGCGCCGGTCAGACCACCGGTCTGCAGAAAGACTCCAAGGATCACTGCCACGGCAACACTGTTCAGTCCATATGAGGCGATCAGCGCGGTACGTTTCTTCGATTCTCCCGCTTCGCCGATCATTTCGGAGAGACCCACCAGCCAGTCCTCCACCGCGTGACCAGCCTCCGCATCGGTTTCATCCGCATGCCTCCAGAGGGTTCGCCCGCCGAGCAACGCCGCCCCGGCCGCATCCAACTCCCATGCTGAGGCGGCCGCGGTGGCGGCCAGATCAGCCCGACGAACGAGAACGTCACGCAACTCGAGGCCGGCATCGGCGCGAACTTCCGAGACAACCCTGCTACCGCCGAACACACGCCTGGCCCACGACGAGACTCGGGACGCTCCTTCGGTGACGGCTTTGATCAACTCCCCGGTGCCTATGAACTGCTGCCATCTGTCGATCACCTCGCCCCTGATCAACTCACCTGAGCCGAGGGACCGGATTACCTCCTCGATCTGACGTTCATAGGCAGCACTTGCGACCCGACGCAGGGCCTCGGCCTCATCGAACTCAACTGATATGGCTTGTTCAAGTCGTGCAGTTCGTTCCGACAGTTCGATGATCGCCCCCCTGATCGAGGTCTCGAGCACGCCGGATCTACCCGCCTCGCCTGCCATCGCCTGCAACCGCCACCGGAGATTCACCACAGTGCTGTCCGGCAGAGCGCCGATGACCGGGTCGATCGTCTGCTCGGCCACCTCGAAGAACCGGTCCCCGAGGTCGAAACCCTTCTCCTCGAGGAGGCGCCGGTAATCGACGATGAGGTCACCCGATTCACTTGGAATGCGATTCGCCACGAACAACAGCGGAACCGAGCGGGAGCGGGCCTTCTCGAGGAACTCCCAGGGAACGGCGTCCGCATAGCGCTGTGCCGACGTCACGAAGATGATGACATCACCGACCGCCAGCAAGTCATCCGCTATCTTGCGATGGCGTTCGACAACCGAGTCGAAATCGGGGGCATCGATCAGAGTGAGCCGCTCGAGCATCGGATCGTCTCCACCGATCACCTGGACCGGCTGCTCGGCGATCCCGTAGCCGGACAGGAATCCCTCCCGGTAACGATCGGTGTGGCGGTGAGCGGACCAGACGACCGGCATAGTTGTGGTCGGCCGGATGGCACCCGGGCTGCTGATCTGAAGGCGAGCCAGGCTGTTCAGAATGGTCGACTTTCCACTTCCGGTGGAACCGATCAGAACGGCGACCAGCGGGGCGTCGAGGTCACCGAGTCGAGGCAGCAGATACTCATTGATACTCCACGCAGTCTCTTCGCACAAAGAGTTCCGGGAAGCGCGACCGTCACCCGGGAGCTCAAAGGCCACCCCATCGATCAACTCTGCCAGAGCGTGCAGGGCAGCACGGAGATCGGCGACTGGTGCGACCGGTACAGGCATTCGGGGATTGTCCCACACCCAAATGCGCGATTCTGTCACTCCCTCTCGATACATTGAACCTATGGCGCTGATACGAGTTGACGGAGATGTAGTCACCATCGAGGGACTCGAGGTGGAGGACGCCGGATTTGCCCAACTGCTGGCGACCCAGCCGGAAGATCGGCGTGCCGAAGTAGTCACAAGAGCCATCACGGTCGGGGTCAGAGGAATCCTGTCAATGGGGCTCGGAATCGACCTATCGGAGGTCGATGATCGGGTCAAACGCTCGGTCCTCGAGGCCACGGCCGAGGCCCGTCGCGAGGTCGAGATGGTTCTCAATGCCGCAAGCCGCGCCTTCGATGCTCAACTCTCACCTGAGAATCGAACCTCGACCGTCGCCAGGACACTTGAAGAGTTCACTTCGTGGCGGGACGGCTTTCTGTCTCGTATGGACCCGACCGACGCCGACAGCGACACAGCCCGATTCCTTTCCGAACTGACCTCGCTGGTGGGCCCGGCCGGCGAGCTTCAGAATCGCCTGGAGGAGGCGCTTGATCCCTCAGTCGACACATCGGCTTTCGCTCAACTGGGCAAGTCGATCGAGGATCGATTGATTGAACTGCGCGATGCAGTCATGCATCAGCGGGGCAGAGCCGAAGAAGCCGAGAGCGGCACTCAGAAGGGTTTCGACTTTGAAGACTCAGTCCACGATTGGCTGAGCTCGGCCGTCGCCGGATTTGGTGGCTGCGTCGTTGAACGCACCGGCCGCATTCCTGGTGAACTGAGCGCCGATGCGTTGGTCGGGGATTTCGTCGTGACTCTCTCCGACGGCGCCCGGATTGTCGTCGAGGCGAAGAACACTGCTCGAATCAACCTTGCCGGCAAGGACGGCATCCTGGATGAATTGGACCGGGCGATCGTGAACCGATCCGCAGACTTTTCGATCTGCATCTCGTCTCGCGACGCCTTTCCCAAGGAGGTCGGTCCCTTTGGTGTCTACGGGCACCGGCTGTTGGTCGTAGATCCGGGTGACGGGGCAATGACCGCGGTCGCCGTGCGGTGGGCGATTTCGGCAATGGCAGCCGAGCGACAAACTCGCGGCGAACTCGACCACAATCTGTTCGAAGACCGGCTCCAGCGCATTCGCCAGCTGGCCCAGTTGTTGTCCGGAAGCCGGCGCTCCCTCACCGACATCACGACGTCGGTAGAGAACGTACGCGGCACTCTCGAACAGCTCCGAACCGAACTTCTGGCGGTGGTGACCGATCTCGACAGTGAAGTGGCAAGGGTCACCGAGCCTGCCGAAGTGGTAACTCTTCGATCGGTGGCCGGCTCGGAAGCCTGAGTCACTCGGCCAAAGGAAGTTCCACGGTGACGACGCCGCCGTTGTCAGACCGGACGGACATCGTGCCACCAGCGTCCTCAACCGTGCGGCGTACGATATCCAGACCCAGACCCGTCGAATCACTGCCGGACCAACCTCGCTCCAGCGCCTCTTCGCCAAAGCCGTCGCCCCGATCCGCGACCATTAGTCGGACGAGGCCCGGCTCATCGGTGAGCGTTACGTCGAACCCAACGCCTGCTTCAGTATGCGCGAAGACATTCGCCAGCAGAGCATCGATCGCCGCTCCAACATCGACCTCGGCACCCGCGATCATCCGAGCGCCGTCCGGAAGAGTTGCCGACCAGTTTCGCTCTTGCTCATCGGCCAGCGCCCCCCAGAACCGAACACGGTCGGCCACGACTGCCACAAGGTCGGCGATCACGCCGCCGGCCTGCCGCATGGGCCGGCGAGCCTCGCGGATCACATAATCCACGGTTCGCTCGAGCTCACCCACATCATCACGCAGACGCCCGGCCACAACCTCGTCGTCCACCGCATCAATGTCGAGCCTCAGCGCGGTCAAAGGCGTCCGAAGCCGGTGCGACAGATCCGCGGCAGCCTCGCGCTCGATGGCCAGGAGCCGGCCGATCCGCCCGGAGAGCCGGTTGAATGCCCGTCCGACTTCCTGCACCTCGCGCGGCCCAGACGCATCAACTTGAGCGTCAAGATCACCCTCGGCCAGGCGATGTGCACCATCGGCCAACTCGCGAACCGGTCCCGTGATCGATCGGGCCAGCCGATCTGCAACCAGGACTGCGATACCAACGAGAGCGAAGCCGAGCAGGATGAGTATGAGGCGGGCCGACCCGACGTTCTCGGACAGCAATGCGTCTGGAACGAAGATCCGAACGAGAGTTGTCCTTCCTCCCCCTTCGCTGATCGGAACGAACAAGACCTCGCCTCCATCGACTTCGAACCTGGTGGTCGACTGCCGGTCGCGAGCCGACCGGACCAGCGAATCGATGGGAACCGGCGCTCCGGCCACGGAGTCGTCGAAGAACACAACGGAGGTGAGTCGTCCATCGAAGGAAGCTTCGGTGGACACGAGACCGGTGATTTGGTCGCGATCGTCCGGGACCATCAAAGCGACGGCGCTGGCAAGAAACTGCGCATCGCGCTCGGCATTGTTCATCGCCCGATCATGAGCGAGTTGACCGACCAGACCTATCAAAGGAATGAGAAATGCAAGAGCGACCATCGAGGTGATGGCCGCAGACACCAGAATGAGGCGCCGGCGCATCAGTCCGGAACGACGAGCTTGACGCCGACGCCGCGCACCGTATGAAGGTAGCGGGCTTCTGCTGCGGTTTCCCCCAGCTTCTTGCGCAGCCAGGAGAGATGGACGTCGACCGTTTTGTCGCCGCCTCCATACGGCTGCCGCCACACTTCAGCGAGCAGTTCTCGCTTCGAGATCACGTCGCCGACATGCTCCGCCAGGTAGGCGAGGAGGTCGAACTCTTCCGAGTCAACTCGAGGGAATCGCCCCCCAAGGTTGCCTCCCTCGAGCGACCATCGATGACCAGATCGCCTACCTCGAGCGTCGTGCTGCCGCTGCCCTGATCGATCCGACGTAGCACCGCCCGCAGTCGGGCATCAATCTGCTCGCCGGAGAAGGGTTTGACCACATAGTCATCCGCACCTGCATCCAGGACGCTGACAATCTCGGCTTCCTCATCGCGGGCGGTCGCAACAATGATCGGCAGCTGCGAGACGGCGCGGATCATCTTGAGTACCTCGACTCCATCGAGATCAGGCAGCCCAAGATCGAGGATTACCGCATCGGGAGTGTGGGATATTACATGCTCGAGGCCCTCGAGACCGGTAGCCACGCTGTCGACATCGTGACCCCGCCCGGCCAGGGCACGGGCAAGTGATTGACGAATCCGAACGTCATCTTCGATCAGAAGTATCGATGGCATGAGGCTCACCCTACCCAGCCCGGGTCGACCGACCTCATGGCAGGTTGCTCTTTTGCACTCCTTTAACCATCCGTTAGGAGTGCCATCATGGCCGGGATGAGAGAATGAAATCGTGAAATCCCGACTGATCGCCGCATGGATACTGTCAACCGTGGTCGCCGTGACGCTCGCCTATCAGGCCGTCGGCCTGGTGGGGACACAGGTGACCGAGGGAGCACCGCTGCTTGCTGCCGTCGAGGTGACTTCGACCACGATCAGCGCCGAAGACCTTCCTCCTGTTCCGCCGACCGTCACGATCCCCGATGATCTAGAAGATCGCGTTGACGCGCCGCCGGTGAGCCAACCTACCGATGCGGTCGTCGACTCGACAGCGCCCGGCTCAACGCCGAGCACCGCCACGACTTCGCCGGCGGATACCACCTCCACGACCTCACCCCCGGACGGCTCGACTACCACCACAGCTCCCGACTCGACTGCCACTCCAACCATCTTCATCATCCCCTCCGACGGCGGCACGGTGAACATCGTCTGCACCGGCGACTCGATCGGCTTCCGATCGGCACTTGCCAGTCCAGGTTTTCAGACATCCGTTAAGTCTGAGGGTCCACAAGAAGTTCGCGTCAACTTCGAAGACCTCAGCAAGGACCGCACCTTTGAGATCAAGGCAACCTGTCGCGACGGCGAGGTCGATGCTGAGGTAGGCGAGGACGACTGACGCCCGCCGGTGATTGCGGGACCGAGGAGCCGGAACAGAAGCGGGCGCCGGCCGCTACGTGCGCCGGCACGCCGATCCGCCGTTCGCACCCGTAATCGCACGAACCTCTCACGAATTCCGGCAAACTATGGTCATGTCTGCCATCGTCCGATTCACCACGGCCGACGCATCAAGGGAATGCCTGGGTCAGATCCGAGGACTCTTCTCCACCGCCTTCGACGAGAACTTCACGGAACAGGATTGGGAGCATGTCCTGGGAGGCTGGCATGTTGTGATCAAAGACGACGGTGTCGTCATCGCTCACGCGGCCGTTGTTGCGCGAGTGCTCGAGGTGGCGGACCGGGCTTTCCACACCGGGTACGTGGAGGGGGTTGCCACTCATCCGGGAAGACAGCGAGAAGGGCTCGGCTCCCAGACGATGAGCGAAGTCTCCCACCTGCTCCGAAGTGAGTTCGAGCTGGGTGCTCTATCAACCAGCGTTCACGACTTCTACGAACGTCTCGGATGGAAGCGATGGCAGGGCCCCACCTACGTTCAACACAATTCGGAACTGGTCCGCACCGAAGAAGAGGACGGCGGCGTGATGGCCTTGCCGTTCGGGCCCAGCCGGGACATCGATCTTACTTCGTCGCTCTCGTGTCAGAGTCGACCCGGTGACGACTGGTAGGGCATGTATGCCGGTCTGCGTGGATCGCGGTGCGCTCGTTCTTGCTCCGCAATCTGGGTGTTCGGCGCAGCGTTGTGGGACAATGGCGGCTCCACCGACACCCCCGGGTCTCTCAGGAAACCTTGCGGCTGGGTGTCCTCGTGCGCCGATTCCATTCGTAGGTAGGGTGAGAGCGGGAGGGGCCCGCACCAACGAAGAGGAGAAACCATGAGCCAGTACCTGTTGTCCGTTCACACCGCGAGTGGCGGAGAATCCCACCAGGAGCCGATGACTCCCGAGCAGATGCAGGCAATGATGAAGCCGATCTTGGCCCTCGAAGCCGAGATGACGGCGAGTGGTGCGTTCGTCTTCAGTGGCCGGCTCGCCGGACCGGACGCGGCGACGGTAGTCCGCGCGAGCGATGGCGACCGCGTTATGACCGACGGACCGTTCGTCGAATCGAAGGAGCACATCGCCGGGTTCTACATCATCAACGCCGACGACCTCGATGCGGCGCTGGCCTGGGCCGACAAGGTCACGGAGGCCATCCACGCTCCGATCGAAGTTCGTCCGTTCTTCGCGACCGGACGGGTGGCCGATCAGATGCCAGGTGCCTGAGGGGGCCCGCATCGTCGCCACCCCTCGGGATGTGACCGACGTCGAGCGCGTGTTCCGTGAGGCATACGGCCAGGCGGTGGCGACCCTGGCGCGTGTCTTCGGCGACATCACACTCGCCGAAGACGCCGTCCAGGACGCGTTCGTCGTGGCCAGCGACCGGTGGCGGAGCGACGGCGTCCCACCCCACCCGGCGGGGTGGATCGTCACGACCGCACGAAACCGTGCAATCGATGTCCACCGCCGCTCGGCCCGGGGCCTG
>JAUVQS010000011.1 GCA_030598025.1 Acidimicrobiia bacterium
CCTCGCCCGGGATATGCATCGCAATACCGCGGTGCGCCCCCGTGGCTACGAAGGTCGCCGAATACCCGGCCGCACGGAGTTGCTCCAAGGTGAGGTCACTCCCGAAGGCGACCCCCGTCTTGAACTCGACGCCCATCCGTCCGATGTAGTCGATGTCTTGTTGCAGCTGCTCACGTGGCAGACGATAGCTGGGGATGCCAAGCGCCAGCATGCCCCCCAACACGTCTTCGCGTTCGAAGACGGTCGACCGGTAGCCCCGCAAGGCCAGATTGTGGGCACAGGCCAGACCGGCCGGACCGCTTCCGACGATGGCCACCTTCTCCTGATGGTTGGCGAGTGGCTCAGGGAGTCTCACTTCGCCGTTGTGCTGCGCCTCCCAGTCCAGGGCAAACCGTTTGAGGTGCTGAATGGCGATCGGCTCTTCCACGAAGTTGCGGTTGCACTGCTCTTCGCACGGGTGGTAGCAAACGCGTCCACACACGACAGGCAAGGGATTGCTCTTGCGAATGAGTTGGGCGGCTTCGGCGAACCGTCCGTCCCCGATGAGGGTCACATACCCGGCCGCCTCCTGACCGATCGGACAGGCCGACCAACAAGGGGGCCGCTCAGCCTTCTCGATGACATAGTTGTTGGGAACCGCCTGGGGGAAGGTTTTGTGGATGGCCGTGCGCGACCCCATGCCCATGTCGAACGTGCTGGGCACGGTGACCGGACAGACGGCTATGCAGTCCTGACACGACGTGCACGCATCGGTGACATATCGGGCCCGTTTTCGTACTCGTACCCGGAAGTTGCCGGCGAAGCCGGAGATCTCCTCTACGTCGGACATGGAGAGGATCTGAACGTTGTCGGTCTGGGCAACTGAGACCATCTTGGGGGTCAGGATGCAAGAAGAACAGTCGAGCGTTGGAAAGGTCTTGTCGAAGCGAGCCATGTTTCCGCCGATGGTCGAATCCCGCTCGACGAGGTAGACCTGGTTGCCTCCCTGGGCCAGGTCGAGAGCAGCCTGGATTCCGCCGATCCCGGCTCCGATGACCATCGTGTCCGGGTAGATGGGAGCCTCGGAGGAGAACAGCGGCTCCTGGTGAACAACCCGCTCAATGGCGGCATTGCAGAGGGCGATAGCCTTGTCGGTGGCGGCCACCGGATCGTCGTGGATCCATGCGCAGTGCTCTCGCACATTGACCATCTGGAAGAGATAGGGGTTGAGGCCGGTTCGACCAACGGCCCCTCGAAAGGTCAGCTCGTGCATCATTGGTGAGCAGGCTGCTACGACTACCCGATCGAGGCCTTGCTCGCGAATGTCTCTTTCAATCAGATCTTGTCCGGGCTCCGAACACATGAACGAATAGTTGCGGGAGACCGACACGCCGGGCAGGTTGGACACGTAGTCGGACACGTCGCCCACGTTCACGGTGCCCGCGATATTCGTCCCGCAATGGCACACATAGAAACCGACCTTCGGTGCTTCTTCACTCATTTCACGCTCCAGTCAAACCGAACCGTCACTTGATGGGTTAGGGCGGCTTGCAGTCCCGCCAGGTGTCTATCCGCCATCGCTGAGGGCGACGGCAAGGAGAGGGGCCACGTCAACAGAGTGGCCGGATCGAGGCTTGTCGGCTGCTGTAATTTCACAGTCACAACCCGTCAGCATCCCTTTTGTGAATCCTTTCACAAGGATGCCTGATGGCCACCGTCACTACCAGGGCCGAAAGTCTCGAATGCGGCAATCAAATCGTCACCAATGGACCGAAAGGAAACGGCCACGGCGACGGCCCCGAAGCATCCGTCGAAACGGCTACTAGCTTCAGCCGCTCAATACCGCTGGTCGACCCCCATCAAAGGGCCTCGGCGACCAACTCGATGAGATCCCGAACAGCCAGGCGATCCGCATAGCCGCTGCTCTTGGCTGCGTCCCGGAACATGACGAGGTCCTTTGGGCAAGTGACAACCAGGGTGTCGACTCCCGCCAGTGCGGCGGCCTCCTTCACTCGCATGATGGCTGGGCGCTCCCCGGTCTCTCCCTCTTCCATCCAGATGCGGCCACCTCCGGCACCGCAGCAGAGGGCACGGTCGCCACTGCGGGGCATCTCGATGAGATCGCAACCGGTGGCCTCGATTATCCGTCGCGGCGCGTCGTACACACCGTTGTATCGACCCAGATAGCACGGGTCGTGGTAGGTGACTCGGTACCCAAGCCCCCGCCGCAATTGAAGACGACCGTCGGAGAGCATCTGATCGAGTAGCTCCGAGTAGTGCAGCACCGATCGCTGCCCAATGACCTCCGGCGGGTACTCGATCTTGAGCACGTTGTACGTGTGCGGGTCGGTCGTGACGATCGTCTGGAATTCGCACTTCTCCAAGGCGACCGTGTTGGCCTCGGTCAGCATCTCGAACAGGCCTTCTTCGCCTACCCGTCGCACATCGTTGCCGGCGTTGCGTTCGGCGTCGAACATCAGTCCGAAGTCGAGTTCGGCATGGCGAAACACTTCGGCGGTGGTCCTGGTGACGTCGGTGATGGCGGAGTTGTATGAGGCGTAGTCTCCAACGAACCACAGGTACTCGACCGGCTCGCGGCGCGCATCTTTGACCTTGCCGTCTATCACGCGGGTCCATTTCGCTCGAGAGCGTTCCGACTGGCCGAACGAGTTTCCGTAGCGGCCGAGGTTCGCCATCGCCTCCTGAAGCATGCCGTCCATCCGGCCTTCCATCACCAGGTGGCGGCGCATGTCGACGATTGGAGTGACGTGCTCGATGAAAAGGGGGCACTCCTGATCACAGGCGAAGCAGGTGACACACGCCCACAGGACTTCGTCAGAGATCACGTCACCGACGAGCTCCTTCTCGAGGACTGCTCCATCCCGCCGTTCGTCGCGGCGCGCCTCACCGCTCTGGATCAAGTTGTCGCGCAAGTTCATCATCAACAATTTGGGCGACAGGGGAAGCCCGCTGGCGTGAGCGGGACAGACCTCCTGGCACCGCCCACATTCGGTGCAGGTGTAGAAATCAAGCATCTGACGGCGGCGATACTGCTCGATGGAACTCACACCCACTTCGCCGTCGAACTCGGGCGCCGGTGGCAGCCGGCCGGGCGGGTCCAGGTTGCGAAGGAGGACGGCCGGTATGGAGGTGACAACGTGGAAATGCTTGCCGCCTGGTAGTTCAGTGAGAAACGCCAGCACAACCGCCAGGTGAGTCCAGTAGGCAGTCTCTTCAATCACTTCCATCGCCGAGGCGCTGAGTCCGGCGAACAAGGCACCCACCGCCGTGGCAATCGGCCGCCAAACAGCCAGCGTGTCCTCACCCGCTTCGATGCGGATCCCGGCGATCACCTGCAGGCTCACCACGATCGCCAGGATGAAGAGCAGCACCATCACCGCTTGTGCCTTGTGGCTGCCCTCGAATCGTTGGCGGCGAACGATCAGGCGCAGGTGCAGCGCGTAGACCACGGCCACCACCACCAATGTTGCGAAGAGGTCCTGGAGTAGCGCCAACGGGCCGAAACTGCCGACCACCGGCAGCACAAACTCGGGGTTGCTGAACGCCACCAGTCCCTCGATGATCGCCTGCAGGATGGTTAGGACTAGGGCCAAGAATCCCCAGAAGATGATGAAATGGGCGATTCCGGGCGCCGGGAATCGGAACAACCGCCACTGTCCTCCGACGAACTTGATCACACCCCAGAGACGCTCACCCCAGCTACCGAACGGAGGATTGGGCTGACCGCGGCGCAGGTTGGCCCCCAAGAGTCGATAGACACGGAGACCAAAGACGGCCAACGAGACCAGCAACAGAACGACGACGACGATCGACTTAGCTGTGTGGTACTCCATCTCGGCCGATGCTCCCTATCCCTCCTTGGCTGCTTGCACCTGTTCGATGAGAACCGGCAACAGATCCAGCAAGTCGACATCCGAGCCGTACTGGGCCACATCGAAGATAGGCGCTCCGACGTCGGTATTGACGGCGATGGTCAGCTCGCTACCGCTCATCCCCTCGACGTGCTCGGGGGCTCCACTGATTCCGAGGGCCAGATAGACGTCGGGTTTGACCCGCTTGCCGGATTTGCCGACCATCCGAGTGGTCGGGAGCCAGCCTTGGTCGACCACCGGGCGAGACCCACATACGGCACCACCGAGCGCCTCAGCTAGCTCTTCAGCCATTTCCACATTGTCTTCGTTGGCTATTCCACGTCCAACCGCCACCAAAACGGAAACGCTGGAGATATCGATGTCACCCACCGCTGGTTCCAGATAGGCATTGAACGTCACCCGCCCAGCTACTCGCGGCGAAATGGAAGTTTGGATCACCTCCGGTGCCACCGCTCCCCGCCCTTCCTCGGGCTGGTAGTGACCGGGAACCATCGTCACAAGTGAGACTGGTTCGGGCAGCGCACCCTCGACGAGGATCTTCCCACCGCAGATCTGGCTCACGAAGCTGAGGGCGCCGTTGGCCGTATCGACGCTGCGGCACCGGCTCACCAATGGCAGATCGAGCCGGGCGGATAGAATGCCGGCCGTTTCCGCTCCCATCGAGGTGTCGCCAAACAACACGCACCGTGGTGGATCAGCGCTGATCAGCTCGGTCAGGGCTCCTGCGTAATGCTCCGGATTGAAGTCGGCCAGGGCGGGATCGTCGATGTACAGAACCCGATCGGCCCCGAGATCTCCGGCCAGGCCCTCATCGTTATGCCCGAGCAGAACGGCGGCGAGGCTACCTCCGCTCCCGGCCGCCAGACCCCGGGCAGCCGCCAGCGCAACGTAGGTGATATCTGCAACCTGCCCCCGGAGGTGCTCGACGACGACGTGTATGTCCTGGTTCATCACTCCCCCCTCACACCTTGCCCAATTCACCGAGGAGGTCGACGATCTTGGCGGCGACTTCTTCTTCGTCGCCGGCGATCATCGTCGCCCGTTCGCCCGTTTCCGGTTTGAACATCGAGTCGATGGTCGGCCCTCCCCCGGAATCGGGGTCGGCCGCCGCCTGCTCATCGAGGGATACCGTCTTCATTGCCTGCCGTATCCGGCTGATGGCCACGTACCGGGGCGGTGCCTCAGCAGCCTGGACGCCGAGCACGGCAGGCAGCACAACGTCCATTTCAGCAATGAGTCCACCGGGGTACTCCTTCAGGACCCGGCACTTGCCGTCCGTGACGGTGATGCCCGACACATAGCCCACGTAGGGCATCCCGACGTACTCGGCAAGCAGAGGGCCCAACGAACCGTCGAGATCGTTGTGAGCCTGGACGCCGATCAGCACCAGCTCCGGCTCCAATCGCTCAACGATGGCGCCGTACAGACGGGCGACGGCGTGGTTGTTGAGGTCATCGCCGAACTCGAGGCCGGTCAGCTTGATGAGGTGGTCTACACCCTTGGCCGCCGACGAGAAGAGCACATCGTCGACGCCCTCACCATCCAGGCTGATCACCGAAGCAGTGCCGCCGTGGGCCTCCTTGAGCAAGAGGGCTTGTTCGAGAGCGTGCTCATCGACTTCATTGAGAATGAGCCGCAGCCAGCTCGTGTCGAGCGTGATACCGCTCTCGTCGATCTCCAGATCCTCCACCAGGTCGGGAACGAGCTTGACCGGCACCACGATGTTCACGACGACACCTCGGCCTCGACCAGCGCGTCCGCCAATAGTTCAGCGATATCCTTCACGACGAGGTGTTCCGCCCCCTCGACCGTCTTGGCCGCATCCTCAAACCGGGGCATCTCGTAGGGACAGGTCACCGCCAGGATGTCGGCCCCAACGGCTAGGGCTTCCTGCACCCGTACCTCCGACAAACGGAATCGAGCCTTCTCCCATCGGAACCCGTCGAGCCACATCCCGCCCCCTCCTCCCCCACAGCAGATGCTCGTCTCGCGGGTGTGAAGCATCTCCACCAATTCAAGACCGGGTACAGCGGCCAGCAGCTGGCGGGGTTCGTCATAGATCCCGTTGGCGCGCCCCAAGTAGCAAGGGTCGTGGAAGGCCACCCGAGCCGAGATAGCCCCACCGAGCATGGTTTGCAGCTGTTCGAGGTGTGTCGCCAGGAACTGGCTGTAGTGGCGCACCGGGTAGGAGATGCCCAAAGCCGGGTACTCGTTCTTGAGAGCGTTGAAGGCGTGCGGGTCGGTGGTCAGGATTTCTTGGAACTCGTACTTCTCGAACACTCGGCCGTTCTTCTCGGCCAGCATCTCAAACAAACCTCTCTCACCAGCCAAACGTTGCGAGTCTCCGTCGCTGTTCTCCTCCGGGCCCAGGATCCCGTAGTCGACTCCGAGGCGGTTGAGCACCGTCGCCAGAGCTTGTGACGCCTGGCGGCCGCGAGGATGAAAGGAGGCGTAGTCGCCTACGAACCACAGCACGTCCACTGAACGTTTGATCTTTCCCAATATGGGAACCGCCGGCTCGAGGCCGGCTGCCCAGTCGGCTCGCCGCCGGGGTGGCTCCCCGAGAGCGTTCCCGTACCGCTGAGAGTTCTCCAGCGCATCCTGGAGTTCGACCGGGATGTTGCCGGCCAGAACCATCTCTTCCTTGGCCCGGGTCATCAAGCCCTCGGTCAACGGGATCTGGGCTGGGCACACCTGGGCGCAGGCATAGCAAGAAACACAGAGCCAGAGGGAATCCATCCCCATCACTCTTTCGAACATCCCGGCCCGCATTGCGGAGATCATCTTGTGGGGCGGGAAGTCCATCAGGAAGCCGAAGGGACATATGCCGCTACAGGCCGCGCACTGCAGGCATGCCCTGATCCGCCGGCCTTGTTCCACTTCCTCGAGGCTGAGACGGAAAGCATCGTTGAACTCGAAGTCTTCCGGAGTGTCAACCGTCGACGTGGTCATGACACGTCCATCCCTTCCGTAGGGTTTTAGGATCTGAGGAGGGCTCGATCGATGTCGCTTGAGAGGCGCGAAAGCCGCGGTGGAGATTGGGTGGGAAACCCAGATGGTCGCACGATCGAACCTCAGGCAATCGCTCACGCCCTCGACTACGCCCCAGAGGGGCGAAACGTATCAGCTCTTGTGAAGCATTTCACAAGAGCTGTCGGATTGGCTAGAGGCAAAGGACTCCACTTGGGAGAATCGGTGGTGTTCGAATCGACGCCCGACCAGTCGCTGGACACTGAGACTGGCGACCACCGTGGCAGGCGAAGCGAGTCGATCGGTGCAGCGCGTCAACCTGCTGCGATGCTCAACCCCGTGAGAGCGCCGCAGTTCCGTGACGCTTTCTCTAGATGCGTCTGGCTCCATGTGACGCTTAGCGGTGGCAGCGTCGTCCGCAGTGACGCTTTTCTTAGGAAGCGTCTATCCCCGGGAGGCCGAATTGGCGAGCCTTGCCGAGCGGGTTGCCGAACTCCATCCAGATCTCGCCGCTCACCCGAGGCAGTCGCGGCCCTATCACGTTGACCAGGGCCGTGCCCAACATGCGAGTGACCATCAGATAGCAGGCTTTCGGATCGGCCTGAGGTCCGACCGGTAATGGGCTGTGCAGTAGTGACCACTCTCCTGTTGAAACGTCCTTCGTTCGGCGAGTCCCCCCTACGACGACCTCGCTCCACTAGATATTCCAGCCCATCCACGAATCGAACCGCCGTTCCACTTGGCGGAACAGCCGTGACTAGGCTGTGGCCGACTAAGTCGGAGTTCGAATGACAGACCAATCCACAGGAACAACGATCACGGCTGTCGAGCGCACCGCCGAGGTTCTCAGGGCGTTTGCGCATGCCGACACCCAGACACTCGGGGTGACCGAGGTCGCCCAAACCCTCGGCATTTCGAAGGCTGTCGTTCACCGGATCCTCAACTCTCTGCGTGCGCCCGGCTTCATCGAATTCGACCCGGGATCTCGCCGCTACTTGCTCGGACCAACCGCCCTCGATGTCGGATTGGCCTTTCTTCGCCACGTGGACGTCCGGGAACTCGCCCGCCCCGTGCTCAAAGAGCTTTCAGAGCAGACGCAAGAGACTGCCACACTCTCCATTCGTTCAGAATGGCACCGCATCTACATCGATCAAGTGACCCCAGCACGAGAGGTGAAGATGACGGTGGCGCTCGGTCGATCGTTCCCGCTCTATGCAGGAAGCTCATCCAAATCCCTACTCGCCTTCCTTCCGCAGCACGAGATCGACGAATACCTGGAACAGACAGAGTTGCGAGCCGTCACCGACTTGACGATCACGGACGTGTCATCTCTTCGCAGTGAACTCGCCGAGGTTCGCTCCCGGGGGTATGCCGTCTCGAAGGGCGAGCGGCAGGCCGGCGCCGGGTCGGTAGCCGCTCCGGTTCTCGACCACAACGGCTACCCGGTAGCTTCAATGAGCCTCTGTGGACCGGTGGAACGTTTCAGCGAGGAGTCAGACCACGCAGCGGAGCTGATCACCGCAGCCACTAGGCGGCTTTCCCGACAGATCGGTTATCAGGGCTGACTTCAGCCGGTCGGTCGTGACAGGTACCTGCCGCTGGGTTCCCCGACTACGTTCCCTCCGTCCACGATTTGTTGACCGCGGAGAAACACATGTTTGACCCTGCCCGTCAACTCATGACCCTCGAGCGGTGAGTACTCCTGCGCCGACTCTGACTCAGACGCCCGCACCACGAATGATTCGTTTGGATCGACGAGCGTCAGATCTGCGTCATACCCCTCTTCAATAGTGCCTTTCTTGCGCAACCCGTAGCGTTGAGCGGGATTCCATGAGATCAGCTCGGCTATGCGGTGCAGAGGAAGGCCTCGCTTGCTTCCTTCGCTCAGCACACCGGACAGGAGGAACTCGGTTCCCCCGAAGCCGGACTTGGCCAGCCACATGTTGTCCGGGTCTTCGGCGTTGAGCTTCATCTCCTCGCGGCAGCAGGCATGGTCGCTGACCACCCAGTCGACATCGCCATCGAGGACCGCCTGCCAGAGGGCTTCGACATCCTCTCGGGGTCGAATGGGTGGATTGACCTTGCCGTAGTTGCCGTTGGCGGTATCGATATCTGCCAGCAGGTGGCTCACCGTCACTTCCCGCCGGAAGTCGATATGTGGAAATACCTGAGCCATGCGGAGTGCAGCGTCGATTGCCTTGGCGGAACTCAGATGCAACAGGTTGATGTTGGTGCAATCCGTTTCGTGGGCTAGGTAGGACGCAATCGTGATGGCCAGGCCCTCTGAATGCGGTGGCCGGGCGGCGTGATAGGCGGCCAGCCCGGACAGTTCCCCAGACTCCTCTACCATTCTCGTGTAGGCCCGCATAATCTCAGCCGTCTCGCAATGCAGGGACACCGAAATGTTGGCGGCTTTGTCGGGGAAGCGATCCATTGCAGCCCGCGCCCCTCGCATGATGAACTCGAAGTGGGCGTAGTCGTACTGCTCACCCGGCGGCGTCATCAGGAACGAACTCTGATCATCTGAGCGGCCATGCAAACCGTGGCTGCCATAGAACATGAAAATCTTGTACGAAGGCACACCGAAGCGTTCGATCAACTCGGGGATTTCGTCGATGTGTTGCTTCATCATCGGTGCCACGTGGTAGCCGTAGTCGACGTATGAACGACCCTCGCTCATATCCAGGACATCGGGAAAGAACTCGGCGTATGGCCCGCCCTTGTTGAGGTAGTACTGGCCGGTTCGCATGTAGCTGATCCCGGAGGTGACGCCGCCGCTGGCTGCTGCGCGGCTCTCGGAGACGATGTCTTCTTTCAGTGGGTGATAGATGCCGAAGTGCATGTGAGCGTCTACGACGCCTGGGAAGGCCAGGAGTCCATTCCCATCGAACACCCGCTCCCCCAGGGCCGGGTCAATGTCGGGGGCCACCTGGGCGATGCTCCCGTCCTGGACGGCGATGTCGAGCGACTCGATTTCGGTCCGGTTGGGTCGTATCACCCTCACGTTCTTCACGACGAGATCGAACATTCTCTCTGCTCCTCATTCAGGCGGGCTGGATCCCGCACTTGGTTGTCAGTTTGTGCCAGCGGCGTCACGGCCGGCCAGGTAGCCAAGACCAAGTGCCGACAGCAATCCATTTCCGGCCAGATACCCGGCGGCACCATGACCGGAGATACCCACCGCTGCTCCACCGGCGGCGTAGAGGCCGGTGAAGGGAGTCCCGTTGCGGAGCACCGTGCCGTTGGCATCGACGCGCAAACCACCCTGGGTGTGGAATAGTGCCCCCGTCACTCTCACAGCGCCGTATGGAGGTCGGAGCGGCTTCTCCCATGAGGTGCGTCCGAACCCATCCGACGATTCTCCTTCGGCTGCCGATCGAGCTGCCGACAGAGTGGCTTCCACCGTCGATGCGGAAGCACCAATGAGATCCGCCAGGGATTGCTCATCGTCGGCCCAGCGCACCGCTTTCGCTTCCAGTAGGTCCTGGTAGTCGGCGAACGGACGACAAGCCTGGTCAATTCGCTCGTCCAGCACTACCCAGGCCAGACCGTCAGGCTGGGCGAGCACCGGTACGGCGTACTCCGAATATCCGGTCGTCTCATTGCCAAAGCGCAGCCCGTCGCTATTGAGAAGGACCGCTCCGTGCATGACCGTTGCCCAGGTGACCAGGATTCCGTGTGGGGAGGCCACCGAGCCATGCCCTTGGTAGGCATCCAGGAATTCCACATCGGCTCCGAGTGACTCGCCGATCGCTAGGGCATCGCCGGTGCTGCCGTCGCCGCCGAAGTACAAACCGCCCGTGATCTCGGGAATGAGTTGGGAAACAAGGTCCGGGCGGGCGCCGAATCCATTCGTAGCCAGCACGACCGCGTTTGCCCCTACTTCCTCCCGGCTCCCGTCGGGCGTCTCGACGATCGCAGACTCCACCCTGGATCCATCGTGACGTATGTCGATCAACCGCATGGGAACAATGGTCGTTATCTCAGGCCGCCGTCCGACCTCTTCAAGCAGGGACCGATGGAGGGTCTGGCCGGCGCGGTCGGCGACGGCGTGGCAGCGGTCGTGTGAATGGCCCGGGTATTGGAAGTCCGTGACCAATTCGAGAGGTACCCGACCCCGGTCGGTCATCCAAGCGACGAGCTCGGGCGCCACCGCAGTGAGAGCCTTGGCCACGATCGGGTCGGCGGTGCCTTTGGTTTTGGCCATAACATCATCGAAGAACTGTTCCGGTGAGTCATCGATGCCCGCGGCAGCCTGCCAGCGGCTGCCTCCGGCGGGAACCATCGACGTGCTCATCGCCGTGTTGCTTCCCTGCCGAAAGGTCTCCTTGGCTTCCACGACCACCACTTCGAGACCGAGGTCGGACGCCGCCAGCGCAGCCGCTATCCCGGCCGCGCCTGCGCCGGCCACGAGGAGGTCGGTGAACATCTCGCTCATCGGCCTGCTCCATCGAAGAGATCGACTCCGGCGCCGATCAAACGGAGGGCTAGTGCAGTCGGGTCAAGTACCGGTGGGCCCCCGGTGGGCCGCACCTCGACTGCCGAACAACCGTTGATAACTGCATCAGTCTGGAGTTCCCCGACCGCCAGCGTTCCGGCCACCGCCTCGTTCCAACGGGAGGTATCGGCGATATCCTCGAGCGAGAGGTCAAGCACCACCACGCCATCCAACTCATCGGACCATCCGGCCGCGCCAATCCGGGCGGCTAACTCGTCGGCGATCGGCTGGTTGCGGGCGACCGCCGCCATTCGCAAGCCCATCGAGGCCAAGTAGCTGGAGACCATGCGCGTGATGCCAAACACGGGAAGTGAACTCGCTTCCTGCAGGTCCTCGAGAGCTGGATCGAGCACGCAATCGAGGAAGATGCCGTCGAAGCGATCTGGATCGGTTCGCACAGCCTCTTCGAACACGAGCCGTTCCGATTCCCGGATCTGTTCTTCCGACTCGAGTCGATCAGGGCCGGTCGTGAGATTGTCGAGATGCAGCGTCACGCCCGGCGGGCACAGTTCGTCGTATCTCTTCTGCCGACGGACGAGTTCATCATCGGGCACAACGATGGGGGTAATGGCACGCAATCTCATGTCAACTCCTCGTCAATTCTTCGATCAAAATGTCGACGGGCTCATCCGGAAGAGACCGCAGCAACGTCTCGAGCCTCTCTGTTCGATCGACCCCAATGAGGCCACCCAGCTTGGAACGGATCCCGTCCCATCCGAGCGGCTCGTGGGCTGCGTCGCCGACCGGCTGCTCCACTTCCGCCGACCGTTCGGAGCCGTCCCTCATCCGTACCGTGACCCGCGCTCCCCGTTTCTCCGGGAGGCGAGACTCGAACTCCTCGGTCGCTCGCACGTCAATACGCCCGGCCAGGTCGCGCACCGACGGATCATGCCTCCGGTCCCGGGACGTAGCGTCAGGTCCAAAGGCACCATCAAGAAGGGTCACCGCTACCACATAGGGGATGGAGAACATGGCGGCCAGACGGGTCGGGACCTCGGGCCTGTCAAGGGCCGCGGCGATTGCGTACGTCTCAACGGTCACGCCCTCAATCTGGTCGGCATCCACCGGCCCCTCCTCACGCATAGCGAGGAGCGCATCGATGGGCGGGTGCGTGTAGGCACAGGCCGCGTGCCGTTTGAAGTATCCGCCGAGGATCTCAAAGCGTTCGCTGAACGTCATGGCAAGGGGCGCCGGATCGAACTCACCGAGTATCTCACCGAAGGTGAAGTCGGCCGTCGAATCCGCCACCGCTACCCCGGCCGCGGCCAGCCGGGCGGCAGCGAGGCCCGCGGAGTTAGCGGCACCCACCCACAGGTTCCGCACCGGATTGCCGGTGAGGGCCGACTCGAAGTGCGGGGCAATTGTCAGACCTGCCGCTGCGTCCACGGCCGCGGCAATCCGGGCCGCATCCATACCTGCCAGCTTTGCAGCCGCCACTGCGGCTCCGGTCACGCCCCAGGTTCCGTGCGGATGAACCCCCCGGTGAAGCCTGGTAGCTCGCCCGAATCGGGCAGCGGTCTCGTAACCGGCCAGAACGGCAGCCAACCATTCGCCTCCCTGGTGGCTTCCGGCAACAGCCAGGGCCGCCGGAATGACGTGGGCGGCCGGGTGCCCCCGTGCGAACTTGCTGCCCTCGTCGAGCTCGAGAGAGCACACTGCCGCGCCATTAACCCAGCAAGCCGCATCCGAACTGGAGGTGCGACCTAATCCGACCAAGACAGATGCTCCGCCATCTTCGAATTGGGCAGCGAGAGCTTGCACCTCGTGCGTCCGGGAGCCGGCCAGCATCACGCCAAGAGTGTCGAAGAGGACCAACAGGGTTCGAGCCTGGACTTCGGCAGGGACCTCGGACCAGGAAAGACCGGCGGCCTCACGCGCCAACGCATGGAGGTTGGACGAAGTCGTCGGAGTCGGGTTGCCGTTCATCACACCCTGGTCAGAGCCCGAGATAGGCCGAGCGGACTCGATCATCGCCCAGCAGCTCCTCTCCGGTCCCCTCCAAGACGACGTTTCCGTTCTCTAGAACGTACCCACGGTCGGACAACTGCAGTGCGTGCACGGCGTTCTGTTCAACCAGCATGACCGTCAGTCCCCGTCGCCGTAGATCGCGCACGACTTCGAAGATGTCGGCGACCAGCATCGGAGCCAATCCAAGCGAAGGCTCGTCGAGCATGAGAAGACGGGGTTTAGCCATGAGAGCTCGACCGATGGCCAACATCTGTTGCTCGCCACCGCTCAACGTGCCGGCGGTCTGGCCGGCCCGTTCCCGGAGCAGCGGAAACAGATCGAAAACCTCATCGAACGTCTCCTCCACTTCCGATCTTCCGCGCCGGTAGGCACCGAGAAGCAAGTTCTCGCGAACCGTCAAGTCTGGGAACAGCTTGCGGCCCTCCGGTACCTGGATGAGGCCCTCTGAGACGATTTGACGCGGCTGCCAGGTATGGATGGCTTGATCATCGAAGGTGACAGTTCCGGACGTAGCGCGAACAACACCGGAGATCGACTTCAGAGTGGTGGTCTTCCCGGCGCCGTTGGCGCCAATGAGCGCCACGACTTCACCCTCGCGAACCTCGAGGTCGATCCCGTGCAGGATCTCCAGATCGCCGTAACCGGCGCGCAGATTCTCAATCCGGAGCAATCTGGAACTCCTCACCTAGATAGGCCGCCACGACACCGGGGTCTTTGGCGATTTGTGCGGGTGGGCCGATCGCCAGGAGCTCGCCGTGATGGATGACGGCGATACGATCCGACAGCGCCATGATCGCCGCCATGACGTGTTCGATGACCAGCAGAGATACTCCGCCGTCTCGAATGGATTGCACCACCTTGACCATCTCGGCACCCTCGGTGGGAGTGAGACCGGCCAGCACTTCATCGAGGAGCAGCACTGTCGGGTCGGTCGCTAGGGCGCGAGCCAGCTCGAGACGCTTGCGAGCCGCCAAGGTAAGCCCTTTGGCCGGACGATCAGACTGTGCCGCCAGCCCGGTGAACTCGAGCATCTTCCTGGCATGGTCTTCGGCCTCGTCGTGCTCCGACCGACGAAGAAACGCTCCGACCATCACGTTCTGCAGCACGGTCAAGCCGGAGAACGGCTTCACGACCTGGAACGTTCGTACCAAACCGCGCGCGGCAATCCTGTGTGGGGGCAGCTGATCGATGCGATCGCCACCGTAGATGACCTCCCCTTCGTCGGGGGGGATGGCACCGGAGATGATGTTGAACAAGGTTGTCTTGCCGGCGCCGTTCGGTCCGATTATCCCCAGGATCTCTCCCTCGCCCAGGTCCAGGGTCACACCGTTCACGGCAGTAAGGCCGCCGAACCGCTTCGTGGCATCTCTGACGCTGAGTACGGGATTCATGCGGTATCCGCCTGTCGTCGTCGGTGGAACCAACCGATTACGCCGTCCGGCGCGCGGATGATCACCACTATGAGAATCAATCCGAACAGGACCTGGTCGAGTCCATTTACTCCCTCGATGACTTGGAGGAAAGAGGGAGGTTCGCGGACGAGACTTCGGGTCACCTCGCCCAGTACCGACAAGATCCCGGCGCCGAGAACCGGCCCCCAGATAGTTCCCACTCCCCCGATGATCGGGCGAAGCAGAATGAGGACGGATACGAAGGGACCAAAGGCCAGGTCCGGGTCGATGAACAACAAGAATTGGGTGTAGAAACCGCCGGCCAGAGCAGTGATGAATCCACTGATGGCAATCGCGATCAACTTGGCTCGCAGCGGATTGATACCCAGCGCCGATGCCGCATCTTCATCTTCGCGAACGGCCAGCATCATGCTGCCGATGCGCGACTTGGTTATCGCAATGACGGCGATGGTCGAAAGGGCGACCAGACCGAGGATCACGAAGTACTGCAACGAGGGGGTGTCTTCGAACTGGATGCGGGCCCAGTCATCACCACCGGCGAGTGGAATCGTGATCCCGATGCCGGCGCCGACGAAGTCAAAGTTGTTAAACGTGAGTCTGAGCATTTCGGCCAGTGCGAATGTTGCGAGAGCGAAGTAGGCGCCCTTGAGACCGAAGCGGAATGAGATCCATCCGGTCAACAGTCCAAATACCGCAGCCACCAGTCCACCGAGGATCAATCCCAACCATGGTGAGATCGAGTATCTCGTCAGCGTGACGGCAACGGTGTAGGCGCCGAGGCCGAAGTAGGCGGCGTGCCCAAAGGAGAATTGGCCGGCGAAGCCGGAAAGGACATTCCAGCCGATGCCCGCCAGGGCAAAGATCAAGGCCGAGATGGCGACCGACAATGTGAAGCGCGAGACGCCGAACGGCACGAGCGCCAGGACCGCCACAACAACGGCCAGAACCATCATGTCCCGAGCCGAAGCTTGAGCCAGCTTGCGAAGCCTGATCATCGCTGAACCTTCCCGAAGAGGCCTTGCGGGCGAAAGAGCAGAACAGCCAGAAAGATGACGAACACTCCGAGCAGTTTGGACGAACCCGGTACGAAGATCTGAGTCATCTCCTGTGTGAGGCCGATAACCAGACCACCGACTACAGCGCCGGGTATCGAACCCATCCCACCCAACACGACGACGATGAACGCAATGATGTTGAACGTGGCGCCGGCCGTGGGGGACACAAATAGGAACGGCATGACCAGGGCGCCGGCTGCTCCAACGCACGCAGCGCCAATACCGAAGGTGATCGTGTAGATGCGGCGTACGTCGATTCCCACCATCTCGGCGCCTTCGGGCTCCTGGGCGGCTGCCCGGATGGCCGCGCCCAGCTGTGTCCGATGAATGAGGACGTAGATCGCGCCGCCGAGGAGGAGGGCCACCATGAAGGCGATCAGTTTCGGCAATGAGACCACTGCTCCGAAAACTTTGATGGGGAAGTCCAACGTGAATAGGCCAAGGTCGAACTCGTTGCGGGCGTAGGCGAGTTCGATCGACCGAGGGGTCCCGGTGAACAGCACGAGAGCCAGGTTCTCGATGACGATGGCGATCCCCAGCGTCAGTAGAAGCTGATTGTGGATCGGGGCGTCCATCACCGGGTTGATCGCGAATCTCTGGATGCCGACGCCGATCACAAAAAGCAGAGGGATGGTGATCAGCAGGGATACGTAGGGGTCAATGCCGTAGTTGTCGAAGAGGAGATAGCTGGCGTAGATGGCAATGGTCATCAGGGCGCCATGAGCGAAGTTGATGATGTCCAGCACTCCAAAGACGAGGCTGAGTCCCATGGCTACTAGGGCGTAGACCCCACCGATCAGAAGACCCGACACAAGGGCTTGGGCGAACACCGTCTGGTTGGTATCCCACCAGGTTGATTGTGTGAGTATCACCGCCACCAGAATTGCGAGGACGGCCCAAGCTGCTTGCCTGAGCCGTCCTCGCATGGTCAGTATCTCCTTTGCCCTGGAGCTAGTTGTTGCTCCAGGCAGTACCCGGGAAGACCGGGTCGGTCTCACGCAGGTCGAGCGGGTACACCTGCTGTACCGCGCCGTCGACAACCTGCATCAGAACCGGCTGCGCGCTGATGTTCTCACCCGTCTCATCAAATGCGATGGGACCGGGATAGGCCATGAAGTGATCGGCGAGATTGGTTTCGGCAAGTGCGGCACGAACGTCGGCCGGATCCGACGAACCGGCCCGCTCGAGCGCGTCGGCGATCACGTGGATCGCTTGATAGGAGAGCATCGCCTCTGTATCCATGGGCTCACCATAGGCAGCTTCGAACCTCTCGAGAATGCCCTGCACTACGGGGTCCGAAGCATTGAAGTGGTAGTTGGAGTTGAAGAACAACTCTGCAGAAGCTCCAAAGTCGGCGACGAACTGCGGGGTGTGGAATGCGCCCTGTGCGATACCTATCACAGCCTTCACATCGACCTCGAGGTCGGTGGCGGCACGAGCGGCCAAAAGCCCGTCGTTGTAATAGCCGGTGATCACGATCACGTCGGGTGACACCGCGGCAGCCTGGCTCATTTCCGTCGTCAGGTCGGTGACCTCGAACGGTGGGTAGGGAATCCGAGCGGTCACCTCTATGCCGTAGTCCGCTGCGGCTGCTTCGAAGGCGTCGGCCACCGAAACTCCGAACCCGGTGTCGTCGTGAAGGTAGGCGACGGTCTTGATTTCATCGCCGGCCAGTTCACTGAGGAACTGCGCCCCACTGGCGCCCATGCTCGTTGCGTTCGGCTGGATGCGGAAGACGTTCGTGTAGCCCTGGTCGAGGATGGAATCGGCCACAGCTACATCGATCACCAGCGGAACACCATCACGCTCGGCGATAGCTGCCACGAGCGTGGTAACGGCAGACTGATACGTGCCGATGATCGCCGAAACGCCATCGCCGATCAGGCGCTCGGCCTCGGACTGGCCGACCTCGGCTGCACCGGTCGAATCGGCGGACACCAACTCGAGAGGTGCACCACCCAGGGAAGCGATACCGCCGGCTGCGTTAATTTCCTCGACGGCCATCCTGGCACCATTGTCCATCCGGTTTCCGGCGCCGGCCAGGCCTCCGGTGAGCGGATGGATAGACCCGATCAACACCGGTCCGGCCGGCGCAATAGTGCCTTCCGTCGTGTCGGGAGTGTCGGGCTGCGTCGTATCGGGAGTGTCGGGAGTGTCGGGCTGCGTCGTATCGGGCGAAGCCGTAGCCGCCGTTGTGGTAGTTGTCTCCTCAGAATCGCTGACGCACGCCGTAGCGATCAATGCCAACGAGAGAAGCAAGGATAAGTAAATGGTGATCTTTCTCATTCCGAACCTTTCCGAGCTTTCCCCTTCGTGTTTCGCTCAACGAAACACTGTTTCGGGCTCGATGTAGGAAATGTAGTATCGCCGACGAACCGGTGTCAACGGATAGGCAGATTCATGTCGAAGTCACCTCTCGAGTTGGTTCGCGAGTACCTGACCGCGGCCGGGGAGCGTCGATTGGAGGAGGCCACGAGCTACCTCGACTCCGACGCAGTTCTGATCTTTCCACAGGGTCGCTTCGAGGGCCTGGATGAAATGGCAGCGGCAATGAAGGACCGCTATCGCTCAATCGGCAAAACGCACGAGACCTGGGATGTAACTAGCTCAGGAGCCGACACGGTTGTCATCACGACCGGCAGCCTCCACGGTGTCAACAACCACGGGATTGCCTTCGAGGGAATCCGGTTCTGCGATCGGTTCGTGATTCGGGATGGGCTCATCGTGGAGCAACACGTCTGGAACGACCTGGCCGAGTCGGGTGTGCTGGACCTGCGCTGAGGCGATCCGGGCTCGTCGACATTCCGCTACGGGATTGAAGTTCGGCGACCGCCGTCCAAGAAGATCGTCGATCCGTTCATTACCGTCGCCGCGTCGTCGAGTAGCAGAGCGACCGCCCATGCGACATCGGCCGGAGTGGCGAAACGATCCACTGATGCTTCGTCCAGGAGACGTTGCCGAGCTTCTTCGGCCGAGAGACCGCCGGCATCGGCGAGGTGTTCGATGAGTCGATCAACCCGGGGACTGTCAACCGGTCCCGGTGCCACTGCATGGCAGGTGACTCCACGCGGCCCATACGCCGCAGCGAGCTGCCGCACCAGTGCAGCCAGGGCCGCGTTGGCAACTCCTGCCGAAACCGAAGCAGGCACCGGATCGTATCCCAGGTGACCTGTAACAGCGACGATTCGGCTCCCGGCGACGAAGCGATCGTCGACCGCACGCACCAGGCGCAACAATCCGTTGACCTTCACATCGACGGCTTCGAGCACCGACTGGGTGTCGACGTTGGCCACTCCACCGGCCAGCGGCGGTCCCGCAACGTGGACCAGGGCCCGGACCGCACCGTCGACGCGGTCGGCGACCAATGCCACGGAGTCCTCGTCTCGAAGATCCACTTCCATCAACCCGGCGCTCTCGTTTCCGTGCCGGGCCAAGCCCAACACGGCCAGCCCCCGAGCACGTAGGGCGTCAGCAATCGCCGAACCTAACGCCCCGCTGGCACCGGCCACTACCGCCCATTCGTGAGTCACGGACACCTCCTCGTCAGTGGGTGAGTTCCATCATGCCCGAAACCGATGGTGCCTCGTCGAGTGCCCAGATGGCTCGCTCGAGTTCACTCACCTGCTCGGCCGGGATTACCTGGCGGGCGTTGAGACGGAACTTGGTGGCCAACTCCTCCGGCGACAGGGGTCGATCCGGGCCACCGCGGTTGTAGCTGATTCGTTCTGAGAGTTCAGAGCCGTCTCGCAGGCGGACGGTCAGTACGGCGGGAAACTGGTGCGGGAAGATGTCGGTGGCCTCGTCGTCGGCAACGCAACGCACGAGTCCGGCAAGGCGAAGACGCTCGGGATCGTTGAGCGTCTCTTCTGTGAAGTCGTTGGAGTAGACGCCTAAGCCGCCACCTCCGACCAACGCAGTTGCGACCGTGAAGGGTCCACTGAATTTGGCGTGATAGGGAGTCAGCGGCCTTGCCTTCTGCTCAGCCGGTTCGGCAATGGTGCGCAGCACGGGGGCCGGTACACCCAGTTCGATTGCTTCGATCTCGGCCGGCTCAACTCCCCGCGCCCGGAGTGCGAGGGCGGCGTCGATACCAGCGTGGGTGAAATGATTGGTCGGGTAGGGCTTGTAGAAGATGCGGGGCAGCTCCCAGGTCTCGCTAAGCCCATCAAGAATTGCTCCTTCGTTGAACCGTCCCTCCGAGTAGGCCTGGAAGAACCCGAAACGGCCTTCGAGAACTGTGGGGGGCCCGGTCAGCCCGTGGCGTGCCATCAGCGCGGCGGTGACTCCGGCGTGGGCTGCCCATCCGCAGTGGATTCGCTTCACCGAGCCTCCGGTGCGGTTCGCTTCCAGCAATCCGGCGCCCATGCTGGCGGCGATCCCGATGGAGTGGGCTATCTGCTCGGCGTTGAGGCCCAGCAGAGTGGCGACGGACGCCGCTGCGCCCAGCGTTCCGACGATCGAGGTGGCGTGCAGGCCGTTCTCGAAAAATATCGAGTTGCGGATCTCCGGGTCGTAGGAAGCCATGCCCAACCGCACGCAGATCTCATCCCCCACCGCGACTGCCGCCAGCAGGTCGCGCCCCGACGCACCCTCTGCCTCTGCGATGGCGACAGCCGCCGGGACGATGGACGACGAGGGGTGCAGAACAGATGGGAGATGAGTGTCGTCGAAATCGAGTGCATGGGCGAGTGTGCCGTTGACGAGAGCGGTCGACGCAGGTGGGAAACGATCGGAGCTACCGATGACTGCCGCCTTTGGAGCCCCTGCAGACTCACGGGCAACCGCCAGCGCGATTGCCCCGGGTTCCTCATCTCGGGCCGCGAGGCTGTTGCCGACGACATCAAACACTCGCTCTTTGGCGTCCTGGGCCAGATACCCGTCCAGCCCCGTCGAACGGGTTCGGGCTGCGAATTCGCCGAGGGTGGCGACTAGCCCGTCAGGCATCGACAATGGCGAGTGGCCGAATCGGCGATCCAGTCCCGCCCACGATCTTGAGAGGCGAAGCGACGAACAAGAACTCGCGGGCTCCGCTGGCGGCCAGGCCGGTGAGGTTCATGACTTCAATAATGTGAATACCGGCCTCCACCATCAGGATGCGATGCACCGGCAATGTGGCGTGGCCGGCGCCGGGCCGTATCACCTCGTACGCGATGGTCTCCGCGCCGCTCACGCGAACTCCCCGATCTGCCAACCAGTGACCGGCGGACTCACCAGGCCCCGGGGCGCCACCCACCTGTCCTCGAAACAGATCGGGATCGCCCCAGTGCGCAGCCCAACCGGGACGGATCAACACAGCGTCGCCCGGCCCGATAGTGACGCCGGCGGCAGATCTGGCCGCCTCCAGGGCATCGGCGGTCACTTCGTAGCCGGGCTCCAGGACCTCAACTTCGTGCAGGGCGGCCACATTTAACAAGACGCCACGGCAGAGGATCGGTTCGACCGTATCGATGCCGAATGCGGTCAGCCCGTGATTCGATTGTGAGGCGGCCGCCTCCGCACCGCCATGAAGAAGGCCGTCCTGGGAGACATGACCGAGCGCATCGAGGTGCGTGCCGACGTGGCCCCCCAAGAGGAACATCTCGTTGGCAGCCGA
>JAUVQS010000090.1 GCA_030598025.1 Acidimicrobiia bacterium
ATGGATCTGCGCGGCAGGCGTCAGGTGATAATCGCCGGCAATGTCCTGCATGTGCTGGTGCTGGCCCTGTACCTGACGGTGACGGCGTTGGGACCCTGGGTATACATCGTCCGCATTCTCCACGGACTGGCGTCGGCCATGTTGTTCACGTCGCTCTTCACCTATGCCGCAGACGTCGTCCCGGCATCACGTCGCACCCAGGGAATCGCCATTTTCGGCATCTCGGGCCTCATGCCGATCGGCCTTGGCGGGTTGCTCGGCGACTTCATCCTCTCGATCGGCGACTTCACCACCCTGTTCATCACCGCAATGGGCCTGGCCGTCGCCGCGTTGCTGCTGGCCCTGCCACTGAGAAACATAACGACCGGTCACTCGGGCGAAGATCGACGAGGGTTCTGGGAGTCGCTCGGACAACGGGATCTTCTTCCCCTGTGGCTGGCGGCCCTCGTCTTCTCACTTGCGCTTGCCACGTTCTTCACGTTCCTGAAGACCTTCGTCACCGAGACGGGCATCGGCTCGGTCGGCCTGTTCTTCGCCGTGTACACCGGCGCTGCCGTCGGATTGCGGATCATCGCCGCCGACCTGCCCGACCGGCTCGGACAGAAGCGAGTGATGCTCCCCGCCTTCGGGATGATGGCAGCCGGCTTCGTCGTATTGAGCACCGCCACCGACGCGACCGACATCGCGATCGCCGGCTTCCTGAGCGGCGTCGGGCACGGCTACGTGTTCCCGATCATGTTTGGGATGGTGGTCACCCGGGCACGACCGTCCGAGCGAGGCTCGGCATCAGCGATCTTCACCGCGGTCTTCGACGTCGGGACGCTGGTTGGCGGGCCCATGTTCGGCTTGGCGATTCGCCTCGGTGATTATCAAGCCATGTGGTTGCTGGCCGCCGGGCTCGTGGTGGTCGGAGCGACGGTCTTCGCGGTTTGGGATCATCAAGTCGAGAACGAGGCGCTCACCGTCTAGCGCGGTGCCGGGCGACACCAACGTTCGATAGGCTCGAAGCCATGAGAGAACAATCCTCAGAGGCGTTGGATGCCGTCCGGCTCATCAACGCGAGCAGGTGGGCGGCATTGGGGACGACGGGCGACCGCGGACCGCTCGCCTCGATGGTTTCGTATGCGCCGGAACCCGGATTGACAGGGCTTCTGGTGTTTCTCAGTCGTCTGGCCCGTCACACCCGGAATCTCGAAGCCGAACCGAGCGGGTCGCTGGCCATCTCAGTACCGGATCGGCCCGAGGTCGTCGATCCGCAGACACTCCCGAGAGTGAGCGTGCAAGGATCGGTTGAGTCAATCGAGAGGAACGATCCGGCCTTTCCCGGCGCGTGGCAGGTCTACGCGGAGCGTTTCCCTGCGGCAACGCCCCGCCTCCAGCTCGGAGACTTCACACTGTTCCGCCTCGCCATCGAGGAAGCCCGTTACGTTGGGGGCTTCGGATCAGCGAGAACCATCAGAGGCGACGCCTTGCGAGCTGCGGCCCTCGAACTCGACTGAGGCAACTATCACTCAATACGTTGTACGTTGGGCAGAGCGCCGATGATGGAGACTCTATGACCGACACACCGTTTCCCAGACTGACCGATGAGCAGTGGCGAGAGCGCCTGACACCCGAGCAGTTCGAAGTCACACGTCGGGCCGCCACCGAACCACCCTTCACGGGCGAATACTGGAACACGAAGGAGCCCGGCGTCTACCGCTGCGTCGCATGCGAAGCGGAGCTGTTCCGCTCCGACAGCAAGTTCGACTCCGGAAGCGGATGGCCCAGTTTCTACGCAGCGGTGGACGACGGAAAGATCGTGACGAAGGAGGACCGTGGCCACGGCATGGTTCGCACGGAGATCACCTGCGCCACCTGCGAGAGCCACCTCGGCCATCTCTTCGACGACGGCCCCAACCCGACCGGGCTTCGCTACTGCGTCAATTCCGCGGCTCTGAAACTGGATCAAGATTGATTCGACCCGACCTCCGCGTGACCTCGACATATACACTGATCACCAGACTCTGAGGGGAGAACTGCATCATGACCCTGCTGCGCCGTCGATCGGACCGGATCGACATGCTCAAGCGAATACCTCTGTTTTCGACTTTGAGCCAGAAGGATCTCAACGAGGTGGCGAAGCGAGCCGACGAGGTCGCCGTCGCCAAGGGCTCGGTGATCGGCGAACAGGGTGAACGAGGCAGCCAGTGTTTCATCATCTTGGAGGGCGCCGTCGCAGTTCGCCGGAACAACCGCAAAATCTCGCTCCACAGGCGAGGGGAAGTACTCGGCGAGATGTCGTTGCTCGATGGCAAGCCACGCAGCGCTTCGCTGCGCGTCGCGGAGGACGCGGTGCTCCTGGTGATAACCCGTCAGGATTTCCACTACCTGGTTGATCACTTGCCGGGACTCGATCGCAAGCTGCTCGTCAGCCTGTCGGAGCGGTTGCGACGCATGGACAAGGCGCTCGACCACTAGGAGAAGCCGGCGCGGGCCGCTTTTCATTGGCCGCAACCCTCCCGAATCGGGCATCATGGCGTAGTCACCCATGTCCGAATCACTCCAAGACCTGCGCGCCCGCCTCTCCGGGCTGATGCCAAACGATCGGCACCTGCTGCGCCGCCGTATTGACGGCGCCGCGCGGATCACGACACCTTCTCGCCGACGGCAAGTGGTTGCATCTCTATCGTCCGACGTCACAGCCGCGGAAGATCGATACGAGAGACGCAAGGCAGCTGCGCCGGACATCCTTGCCTATCCCGCCGAACTGCCCATCACCGACCACCGTGAGGAACTGCTCGACACGATCCGGCACCACCAGGTGGTCATCGTGGCCGGCGAGACCGGATCCGGGAAGAGCACGCAGATACCCAAACTCTGTCTCGAACTTGGACGGGGCATCAACGGGTACATCGGCCACACCCAACCCCGACGCATCGCCGCGAGATCGATAGCCGATCGAGTCGCCGAAGAGATCGGAACTGTGGTCGGCGGAACGGTTGGCTATGCCGTTCGATTCTCAGACAAAGTCGGAGAGAACACCCTCGTGAAGGTGATGACAGATGGACTGCTGCTCGCCGAGACCCATCGAGATCGTCGACTCCGGGCCTACGACACGATCATCATCGACGAGGCCCACGAGCGGAGCCTCAACATCGATTTCCTGCTCGGATTTCTCAAGGCGTTGCTGCCGAAGCGCCCCGACCTGAAACTGATCATCACCTCGGCAACGATCGACACCGAGCGGTTCTCTCAGCACTTCGACGACGCGCCCATCGTGGAGGTGTCCGGCAGGAGCCATCCGGTGGAAGTCCGCTATCGGCCGCTGGACGACCCCGACCTTCCCGAACCCCGTGATCAGCCTCAGGGCATCTGCGACGCGGTCGAGGAGCTATTCGCGGACGACCCGGGCGACGTCCTGGTGTACTGCTCCGGCGAACGTGAAATCCGCGACGCGGCTCGCGCCCTCGCCGACCTGCGCCTGCCGCATACGGAAGTCCTGCCGCTCTACGCACGTCTCTCAGCCTCAGAGCAGCAACGGGTTTTTCGCCAGCACACCGGCCAGAGGATCGTGCTCGCCACCAATGTTGCCGAGACGTCCCTAACGGTGCCCGGAATCCGCTATGTGATTGATCCGGGTACGGCCCGCATCTCCCGATACAGCCGTCGGACAAAGGTCCAGCGACTGCCCATCGAGCCGATCTCTCGGGCCTCGGCAAATCAACGAGCGGGCCGCTGTGGCCGGCTCGGACCGGGCATCTGCATTCGTTTGTACGGCGACGATGACTATGACGCTCGTCCCGAGTTCACCGAACCGGAGATCCAGCGGACGAACCTGGCATCGGTGATTCTGCAGATGGCCGCTCTCGGCCTGGGCGACATCGAATCGTTCCCATTCCTCGACCCACCCGACCGACGCACAATCCGGGACGGGATCTTACTCCTCGAAGAGCTGGGAGCCGTCGACCCCACGAAGGACGGGACGGGCAAGTGGCTGACCAGGTTGGGGCGCCAACTCGCCAAACTTCCGGTGGATCTTCGCCTGGCTCGAATGATCATCGCCGCCGGTAACAACGACTGCCTACGGGAGGTTTTGATCATTGCTTCGGGGCTGGCGATCCACGATCCCCGTGAACGACCGGTTGAGAAGCAGCAGCAAGCAGATCAACTCCACGCCCGTTTCGCAGATCCAAACTCCGACTTCTTGAGCCGGCTGCACCTGTGGGAGTACCTCCATGGTGAACGCCGTGCTCGCACGTCGAACCAGTTCCGCCGTATGTGCCGTGACGAGTACCTCAACTACCGCCGGGTGCGGGAGTGGCAGGACGTCCACGCGCAGCTGCGGGAGGTGGCCGGTGAGCTCGGCTTGACCAGAAACCCGGAACCGGCCGAGCCCGCGGCCATCCATCGCGCCCTGCTCGCCGGACTGCTGTCCCATGTCGGGTCGAAGGACCCGGATAGCTTTGAATACCGCGGGGCGCGCGGGTCCCGGTTCGCCATCAACCCCGGCTCGGCCCTCTTCAAACGAGCTCCAGAATGGGTCATGGCGGCCGAGTTGGTCGAGACCAGCCGCCTCTGGGCGCGAGTGGTCGCCACCGTCGAACCTGAGTGGATCGAGGAGGTCGGCTCACATCTGGTCAAGCGTTCGCACTCCGATCCGTGGTGGAAGGCTGAACGCGGTGCGGCGCTGGCACACGAAACGGTGACAATCTACGGACTGCCACTGCTGACGACCCGCCCCGTTCTATACGGAAGGGTCGACCCGGCGGTTGCCCGCGAACTGTTCATCCTCAACGCGCTGGTTGCAGGTGACTGGGAGAGCGACCATGCCTTCGTCATCCACAACCGGGAGAAGGTCCAGGAAGTCCTGGGCCTCGAGGCTCGATCCCGGCGGACCGATCTCCTCGTCGATGACCGCACTGTGTATGAGTTCTTCGACGCACGCATCCCGAGCGATATCACTTCGACACGGCACTTCGATGCCTGGTGGAAGAAGCAGAAGCACGAGGCGCCGCGGCTTCTCGACCTCTCGGTAGCCGATTTGATCGACCCGGAGGCCGATGCAATCAACGATGAGGCCTACCCGGAGGAGTGGCATCACGGAGATCTGGTGATCCCTCTCGGATATGAGTTTGATGTCGACAGCCCCACAGACGGAGTCTCGGTGGTGGTTCCGGTGTCGAATCTGGAGCGCCTCGATCCCTCGGTCTTCGAGTGGCATGTTCCCGGGCTGCGGGAGGAGTTGGTCGTTGCGCTGATCCGATCGCTCCCTAAACGACTGCGCAAAATGTTGGCTCCCATCCCCGAGACCGCCCGAGCGCTGCTCTCGAACGACATCCCGGCCGGGGTTGGTCTCACATCGTTCCTACGCCGTGAGCTGGGCCGGATCATCGGGGAACCGCTGCCGGCGGATGCCTTTGAGTTGGATCTGTTGCCCTCCCACCTGCGTCCCAGGTTCCAGGTGGTCGCCGACGACGGTTTGGTTCTTGCCGAAGGCCGGGACCTGGCGGCGCTCAAGACCGAGCTGCGCGACGAGGCCCGGGCGGCGACGTCGGCCGCCGGGCATGAGCTCGAAGTGGAGGGGCTTACCACTTGGAGCATCGGGGAGTTGCCGAGCCGCGTCGAGATCGAAGGGCCGGACCGCTCCGTCCCCGCCTATCCGGCCCTGATCGATGAGGGCACCTCGGTCGGAGTGCGGCTGTTGGCAACCGAGGCTGAGCAAACTGAGGCGATGTGGGACGGAACGAGGCGCCTTCTCCTTCTGAACCTTCCGTCGCCGATCAAGCTGTTGGGTCGGTTGCTCACCACTGAGGCGAAACTGGCGATCACTTCGAGCCCCTACGACGGACCAGACGAGTGGGCTGCCGATTGTCTGTCGTGTGCCCTCGATGAGGTGATGATCCGGTTCGGGGGACTCCCCTGGAACGGTGTTCAGTTCGATGCGCTCCTCGCCCGAGCCCGGGATGAGCTCTACGAGGAGTTGGCAACGGTGGCGGAGAGCTCGCTTCGATCGCTGTGGACGCTGGGGAGGCTCCGACCGGGCATCGATGCCGTCGCCGCCACATTCCCGGCCGCTGCCTCGGACATGCGCATCCAGATCCGGCGACTCATCTACGCAGGGTTCCTGACCGGGCTGGGGGCAGACCGATTAGAAGACGTGCACCGGTATTTGCAGGCGATCGAGCGCCGGCTCAGTCGTCTGCCCGACGACGCGGCCCGGGATCAGGTACTCATGGACAGTATCCAGGCCCTGGAAGCGGAGTACGACGACCTCCAGGACGTGCTGACGCCATCCAGATCGTTGACGGACATAGCCTGGATGATCCAGGAGCTCCGGGTGAGCCTCTTCGCTCAGAACCTCGGAACGCGCGGCAAG
>JAUVQS010000098.1 GCA_030598025.1 Acidimicrobiia bacterium
AGGATGATCTGTGGTCGGTAGGGACCGGGGGCGGTCCGGCCCATCGGTTGACCGCCAACCCCGGAATCGTTGCCTACCCCCGCTTCTCGCCTGATGGCTCAACGATCGCGTTCTCGAGCCGTGACGAGGGTCATCTCGAAGCGCATGTGATGCCGTCCGCCGGTGGTCCGGCGCGGCGCCTCACCTACTTCGGCGGTCTGACCCACGTGGTCGGCTGGTCACCCGACGGTGCCGCCGTGATCGTGGCCACCGACTGGCAGCAGCCGTTCGCGCAACGACAATCACTGGTCGAAGTTCCCCTCGACGGATCACCGCCCGCTCCGATCACGGTGGGGCCGGCCAGGGCCATCTCCTATCAGCCGGGTGGCCCCGGCGTCGTGATCGGCCGAAACTCATTCGACCCGGCTCGCTGGAAGCGATACCGCGGTGGCCGGACGGGAACCCTCTGGATCGACCGAAAGGGCACCGGCGACTTCGAACCGCTCATCAAACTGGAGGGGAACACGGCCGACCCGATGTGGATCGGCCGTCGTATCTACTTCCTCTCGGATCACGAAGGCACAGGCAACCTCTATTCGTGCACCCCCACCGGTCGGAACCTCGAGCGCCACACACATCACGAAGATTTCTACGCACGCTTTCCGGCCTCCGATGGCAAGAACATCGTCTACCACGCCGGAGCCGATCTCTACCTCCTCGATGGGTCATCCTCAACCAAGCTGGAAGTGCGGGTGCCGAGCAGCCGGCCGCAGCGGAATCGCCGATTCATGTCGCCTGGACGCTTCGTTGAATCGTTCGATCTCCACCCGAAGGGCCAGTCGGTTGCTCTCGTTGCCCGCGGCGGAGTGGTCTCGATGGACCTGTGGGAAGGGGCGCCACTTCGACACGGTGAGATCTCATCATCCCGCTCCCGTCTGGCTGCCTGGCTACCCGATGGCGAGCGCATCGTGGCGATCACCGACCAGTCCGGCGAAGAGGAACTTGTCATCTTCGACGGCGAAACGGGCAAGGTGGAGCGACTGGTCGGTGGTGACATCGGAAGGCCACGCACGCTGGACCCGGCGCCGGCGGGATCGGATCGGGTTGTGCTCACCAACCATCGTTTCGAGGTCGTCCTGGTCGATTTGAAGTCGGGCGAATCTGTGGTGATTCATCGCAGCCCGGACTACTGGATTCAGGGCACCGACTGGTCGCCGGATGGGAGATGGATCGCCTTCTCGGCGGCCGTGTCCCGCAAGACCATTGCTCTGCACCTGTACGACACGGAATCGAAGAAGACCCACCGGATCACTCATCCCGACTTTGTGGACGTCGCCCCATCATTCGACCCGGAAGGCAGGTACCTGCACTTCATCGGGCACCGCGTGTTCGACCCGGTGCCCGACGCGCATTTTCACGATTACGGGTTCCCGAAAGGGACGCGGCCGTACCTGATCCCGCTGGCCACGACCGCCGTTTCCCCATTCAGCCCGGCTCAACGACCTCCTCGCCCACCGGGGGGTCCGCCAACCCCTCCTGCCAATGGAAACGGCAAAGAAGAGGAGGGCCCCGCTCCTGTTGAGATTGATCTGGAAGGCATTGAGGATCGCGTCGTCGCCTACCCGGTTCCGGAGGGCTCATACCGCTCGATCGTCGGTGCTGACGGCCGCGCGTTCCTACTGTCCACGCCAATTCAAGGGAGGCTCGGCCCGCAACCCATGATGACGTCGGGCGCCGCCGGTCGGTTGGAATCTTTCGACTTCCAACAAAGCAAGTTGGAGACGGTCGCGGAGGGAGTGTCGACTGCCACGGTGTCGATGGACGGCAAGGTTCTGGCGTTTCGGGCGGGCAATCGGATTCGTGTCGTGCCGATCGCTTTCAAAGATGATTCCAAGAACGACAAAGCGGGGCGGGAATCCGGTTGGTTGGACCTCGATCGTATCCTTCTCGAGGTTGATCCCGGCGGTGAGTGGGCGCAGATGTTCCGTGAAGCCTGGCGCCTCCAGCGAGAACATTTCTGGACTCCCGACATGTCGGCCGTCGATTGGGAGCACATCTACGAGCGATACTGCCCCCTGGTCGAGCGAGTGGCCAGTCGTGCCGAGTTCTCGGATCTCATGTGGGAGATGCAGGGGGAGTTGGGTACGTCACACGCATATGAGCTGGGCGGCGACTACCGACCGGAGCCGAAGTATTCGCTCGGGAGCCTCGGCGCCGATCTCGAAAGGATCGCCAACGGTACCTGGCGGATCGCCGCCATTCCCCGTGGTGACTCGTGGGATGAGCGGGCATCTTCGCCGCTGCTGGCGCCGGGCATCGGGGTAACCGTCGGCGATCGGATCGTTTCGATCGACGGTAAGGACGTTGGCAAGGATCGCGCTCCGGCTGAAGCTCTGGTCGATCGAGCAGGCAGCGCCGTTCACCTGGTCGTTCGCAGAGGCCGGCGGAAACCCCGTCGGGTGACGGTTCGAGCTCTCGAGTCCGAAACGCCGCTTCGATACCGGGATTGGGTTGAGGCCAATCGGAGAAGCGTCTTCGACGCATCCGGCGGCCGCGCCGGGTATATCCATCTGCCCGATATGGGCGCCAACGGGTTCTCGGAGTTTCATCGATCGTGGCTGTCCGAGGTGGATCACGAAGGACTGGTGATCGACGTCCGATTCAACCGGGGCGGCAACGTCTCCCACCTGTTGCTGGAGAAGCTTCTTCGCAAACGTATCGGATATCGGGTTACAAGATGGACCGAGCCGTACGCGGTTCCGACCGACGCACCGGCCGGGCCGATGGTGGCTCTCACCAACGAATACGCCGGATCGGACGGCGACATTTTCTCGCATGCGTTCAAGATGTACCGGCTCGGTCCGCTCATCGGAACACGCACCTGGGGCGGCGTTATCGGTATCTGGCCGCAGCAATCGCTCGTGGACGGCACGATCACGACGCAACCCGAGTTCTCGAGTTGGTTCGATGACGTTGGTTGGGAAGTCGAGAACTACGGAACCGACCCAGATATCGAGGTGGTGATCAAGCCGCAGGACTACGCCGCCGGGCGAGATCCGCAGCTCGAGGTCGGGTTGTCAGAGTTGCTGAAGATCATCGACAGGCAGCCCCCGATTCCCGACTTCGGAGAGCGACCCAAAACGACACCGCCCAGGTTGCCTCGCTAGCAAAGGCAGGGCCGGTGCCAAGGTACCTGGTACCGGGCAGGTAGCCTCGTCTCATGGCTACCGAAGCGCTGTCGCGCGATCCGCTGACCGGCCTCACGGTCCGCCAGGTAGCCAGTCGGGTCGATGCCGGGAAGCTCAACGTCGCTCCGGACGGCCCCAGCCGGACGACGAAGACGATTCTGCGCGACAACATCTTCACCCGGTTCAACCTCATCCTCACGGTTCTCCTGGTGATCATCCTGATTGTCGCTCCGGTCCAGGACGCGCTGTTCGGAGCGGTAATGGTCATCAACGCCGCCATCGGCATCATTCAAGAGTTGCGGGCCAAGCGAACGCTCGACCGCCTGGCCCTTCTCAGCGCTCCGAAGACCACCGCGATTCGCGACGGGGTTCGAACGGAGATTGCCATCGGGGAGGTAGTGCTCGACGACCTCCTGAGTCTCGCCCCCGGCGACCAGGTCGTCGTTGACGGTGAGGTGGTCGAAGCTCAGGGGTTGGAGATCAACGAGTCGCTCCTGACCGGAGAATCCGATCCGATCGCCAAGCACGAAGGCGACGCATGTAGATCGGGCAGTTTCGTGGTGGCCGGATCGGGATCATTCAGGGCTACCAGAGTTGGAGCGGACGCATATGCAGCCAAGCTGACTATTGAGGCGAAGCAGTTCACGATCACTCGTTCGGAGCTGCGGACCGGCATCGATTGGATCTTGCTGGCGGTGAGTTGGGCCCTGGTGCCAACCGGGATAGTGCTCATTTGGAGCCAGATGGCGCTGGATAGAGGAATCCGCGAAGCAGCCCAGGGAACGGTGGCCGGATTGGTGGCGATGGTGCCACAAGGCCTCGTCTTGCTCACCTCGATGGCCTTCGCGGTGGCGGTCGTTCGGCTCGGTCGGAGGAACGTTCTCATTCAAGAGCTTCCGGCCGTTGAAGGTCTCGCTCGGGTCGACACCGTATGCCTGGACAAGACGGGAACGTTGACCGAGGGACGGTTGCAGGTTCTCGATGTCGAGGTGTTCGACGAGGAGGTGGACGTAGCGACGGTGCTGGCGGCGGCCGGCGCGGCCGACAACACACCAAACGCCACACTGCAGGCGGTCACAGCCCAGTATTCGGCGGTACCGGATTGGTCGATCCTGCACTCCGTGCCCTTCTCCTCGGATCGCAAGTGGAGCGCCGTTGCCTTCGCCGGGCGCGGCACGTGGATACTCGGCGCTCCCGAGATAGTGGTGGGGACGAATACCGAGATGCTCCGTTCGGCCGATGGGCATGCCGCCGATGGAAAGCGAGTTCTGGCGCTGGCCGGTTCCGACGAGGCGCTGGTCGGAACCACATTGCCTGGTGAGCTGCGACCTGCCGCGCTGGTCGTTCTCGGAGACCGGATTCGCCCGGACGCGGCCGACACCATCGAGTACTTCACCAGGCAGAACGTGGCGATCAAGGTGATCTCGGGTGATCACCCTTCCACGGTGGCCGCCATCGCCGCCCAGGTGGGAGTGCCGAACTCGGGGAGTGTCGTCGACGCCCGCGAGCTTCCGAAAGACCTGAACCGCCTGGCCGACGTGATGGAACGCGGCTCGGTGTTCGGTCGGGTGCAGCCGCGTCAGAAGCGGGCAATGGTCAGAGCGCTCCAACGGAATGGGCACACCGTGGCGATGACCGGCGACGGGGTCAACGATGTGCTTGCGCTGAAAGAAGCCGATATCGGCGTGGCCATGGGCAACGGGTCCGGAGCGTCCCGGGCGGTTGCCCAGGTTGTGCTACTCGATTCGTCGTTTGCTTCTTTGCCGGATGTGGTCGGGGAGGGGCGCCGGGTCATCGCCAACATCGAGCGCGTAGCCAACCTCTTTGTCACTAAGACGGTGTACGCCGTGCTGCTCGCAGTCGCAGTTGCCATTGCCGTGCTGCCGTTCCCGTTCCTGCCGCGGCATCTGACTCTGGTGGGGTCAATCACCATCGGGATACCCGGCTTCTTCCTGGCGTTGGAACCGACGGCGCGGCGGGCAAGACGCGGGTTCGTCGGGCGGGTGCTGCGATTCGCTATTCCGGTCGGCGCCGTCGCCGCCTTGTCTACCTTTGGGGCGTACGGCCTTGCCCAGATCGAGGATGTCGAACTGATCGAGTCGCGAACGATGGCCACGCTCGTCCTTGTCGCAGTCGGGTTGTTCGCCCTCACGATCGTTTGCCGGCCATTGACGACGAGTCGCAAGTGGCTCATTTGGGGAATGGCCGTGTTGTTTGCGTTGACCCTGGTGTGGCCGTGGTCGCGCGACTTCTACGCTCTCGATCTCCCGCGGGCGATCGTGTTCTTCGCGGCCATCGGCATCGCGGCGATGACCGGCACAATGATCTACATCGCGCTGGTCGGGTCGAGATGGGCTCAATCCGCGCCCGGCTGGATGCAACAAGCCCCGGAGTTGCTGGCTCATGCTCCGCTGGCGATCCGTCAACCGCTCGAAGCCGCCGGGGGAGGGCGTCTAGCGCGCTGGCTCAGTGTGCGGGCCGGGGGCCGGCCATCTCAAGCTCCGGTTCAGCAGCAACCGCGGCGCCGATCGGGCGCGCCGATCGATCTCCCCGAATGGGTTGCCGCTCACGACGAGTCGCCCGAAGAACGAGCCCAGCTCGAATTCCCCCTCGACTAAGACTTTCTCAGCAATGTTGTTGTTCCCCACGCGCAACAACAGTGCCGAGAAAACCTCATAGATTTTCCGCGCACTGCTGAGAAAACTCCTAAGTGGCGATCGCCGTCGCGATTCGATCACCGATCTCCGACGTGGCGGCTCCCATGTTGGGGCCGCCCAT
>JAUVQS010000026.1 GCA_030598025.1 Acidimicrobiia bacterium
ACGGCCGGCACCACGTGGCCGGGCTCGTCGATCAAATCCCTCACCGTCTGCGGGCCGCCGTGAGTTTGTGCGTACTCGGCCACGAACACGATTGCCTCGATTACCCGCCCGTCCGAGAGGAACACGTCGGCCGGACGCGACTGCTTCTCAACCAGCAGCACCTCGCTCATCGGACCCTCGTCTGTGACAGGTAGGGAGTGATCGAATCTTCGTTGAGGGTCTTGTCCAACGCCTCGACGGGATCGATCTTGCCGCCTTGGAGGAGTTCCACGATGGAGGCATCCATCGTTCGCATCCCGTCCTTCTTCCCGGTCTGGAGCGCCGAGGGGATCTGGAACGTCTTGCCTTCTCGAATCAGGTTGGAGATGGCCGGCGTGCACATCATGAGCTCGATGGCCGCGATGCGACCGGGCTCATCGACCCGTTTGAAGAGAGTCTGGGCAATGACTGCTTTGAGAGCATCGGCCAGGGTTGAGCGGATCTGAGCCTGCTCTCGGGCCGGGAATACTTCGATTATGCGGTCGACGGTCTTCGCCGAATTGAGCGTGTGGAGTGTTCCGAACACCAGGTGACCGGTGGCGGCCGCTTCGAGAGCCAGCCGAATCGTCTCAAGATCACGCATCTCACCGACCATGATGATGTCCGGATCTTCTCTCAGGGCCGCCCGCAGCGCCGTCGCGAAACTTTCTGTGTGGTTACCGACCTCGCGGTGGCTCACCAGGGCTTTGGCCCCTCGGTGAACGAACTCGATGGGATCCTCGATTGTTATCAGGTTGTCCGATCGCGTTCGGTTGACCTCATCGATGAGGGCAGCCAGCGTGGTCGACTTTCCGGAGCCGGTCGGACCCGTCACCAGCACCAGACCCTGGCGGAGGTGGGCGAGTTTGGCGACCTGTTCGGGAAGGTTCAGATCAGAACAGGTCAAGATTTCAGACGGGATGAGCCGAAACACGCCGGCCGCTCCGTTCTTCTGTACGAAGAGGTTGGCCCGAAATCGGGCAACACCGGGTAGCTCGTACCCGAAGTCGACATCGCCCGTCTCTGAGTAGGCCTGCCACAGCGAGGGAGGGGTGATCTCCTGAAAGAGTGGCCGGAGCGTTGGTTCGGTGAGCGCTGGACTCTTCAGGCGAGTGAGATCGCCGTTGATGCGCATGATCGGCGGGTTGCCCGTGACCAGGTGCAGATCCGAAGCGCCGTGCTCTTGCATGGCGCGAAATAACGTGTCGAGTTGAGCCAAATCGCCCGCCCCTGGGAGGTCGTGTATGGAGACTTGACATCGGCGCTTTTGCCCCGCCCCTTGAGGAGTTTCACACGAGAGGTTTCCGCGCGGTGCTATGTATCACCCATGGACCACTGCACTGCGCGGAAACTCTGAGTCAGTTGGGTTTCCTCAGCAGAAAGGCCGCCAACACGCCAGCACCGAGGCCGAATAGGTGCCCCTCCCAGGAGATCCCACGCTGGATGGGGAGGACACCTACCAGGATTGCACCGCCGTAGATCAGGAATACCCCGGCCCCCACGGCCTTCCACAGCAGGTCGTTATCGAGAAATCCGACGACGAGCAAGTAGCCGAGGTATCCGAAGACGAGGATGCTCACCCCGATGTGGATGTGGGTCCTGGCGAACAACCAGACCGCCAGTCCTCCGACGAGCATGATGATGAGGCTGACTGCCGCCCACCGCCGGAGACCGCGCAGCATCACCAACCCGCCCACCACTATGAATGGAACCGTATTTGAAATGAGGTGACCGAAGGTTCCGTGCAGGAACGGCGCCCACAAGATCCCGTCGATGCCGGAGAGGGCTCGTGGGCGGATGCCCTGTCTCTGCAGGGTGTTGTCGAGGAACACGCTGTCGACGATTTCCACCAGCCAGAACAGCGCCACCAGGCCGAGCAGAACCTGAATCTCGCGGACTGGAACGTTTCTTTCGGCTGCGTCGTCCATGACGTCAACTTAGCGTCAAGGCCCGATCTCGTTGTCTCTCACGCCACAGCTCCGAGGCCGCCTCGCAGATGATGTTTCAGATCTGGCCGGAGTCCGTCATCTGGGCGAGTAGGGCCACGTAGTCGGGATCGTCGTACCGACTCGGAGCAAACCAGCGGGCGTAGTCGGGCAAGGTGCCGCCCGTCACGTGCAGTGCGCCGAGTTCTCCGGCCGCGGCGGCGGCCATGACTCCAAAGCCGGACAAGGCTCCCACCACCACCGATCCGGTCGGTCCGACAGGCCCGATAAGCGGTCGGTTCTCTCTCGTCTTCGTGTAGTAGCCGCCGTCGACGAACGGCTGCGGCAGTCGCTCGAGATAAGCGCCAAACGAAGGCACCATCGTGGTCAAGCCCCTCATAACGATCTCGGGATAGAGGGGGTCATCAGGGATCGGGAAGATCGGAGTGCGCACATCGGTGCGGTACTCCCACAAACCGAGCACGGTCGCCGCTTCATCCGATCCTTCCGGCCGGCAGTGTGCTCCCGCCCCGAGTCGTCCGGTCAGGTAGGCGAGTTCGGCATTCCCTGTAAGTTCCGCCCTCTCCTCGTCGGTCCAGTCGAGCGTCTGCTGATCGTTCCAGATCAACATCGGTGCCGAGCGGGGGAGGGAGGAGCGCGAGTCCCGGAACGAGATCTTGCGATGTACCTCTGAGAACAACGGGAGGTCGGCGCCGGCCAACCGACCGACATCTCCGGCCAGCGGTCCGGCCGCGTTGACGAAATGCCTGGTGGCTATTGAGGCGCCCGACGCCAGGCGCACGCCGCGCACCATCCCGCCGGATGTTTCGACGGCCACAACCCTGTCGGCGATCAACTCCGCATTGGCGTCTCTCGCCTGTTCGAGCAGCCAGGCTCCGAGTTGCTGGGCTGAGAACCATCCGGCCCGCCGTGCATGTAATCCGCCGACCGCGTCACGAGATAGGTAAGGGAAGTGGTTCCGCAGGGTGTCGCCATCCATGAATAGATCTGCGCCGGCCGCGGCATCCTCATACCCGCCGGGTCTCGCCGGGAAGTAGGGAGGATCGCCGGAGCCTCTCCAATGGACTCGAACCTCGCCTCCTCCGAGGGCAGAGATCGCATGTGCCTCCCTTTCCATCATCGCCAACCGATCCGGATCGGCGGTCACATAGAGGTAGCCACGGCGCGAGAGGCGGAAGATGTTGTCGTTCTCGGCTGCCCAGGATTCAAGTAGATCAATCGACCGGTTCATCAAGTCGACCATGCCGCTTCCGGGGCCGGGCCACCAGTTGCGATAACACTCCGTGGATTTGTCGCTGGTCAGGGTGAGCGGAGGGAGTGGGTCGCAGACGACGACCTTCCCGACTCCAAGGCGAGCCGCGAGCTGGTAGGCAGTCGACACTCCGGCGATTCCCGCACCGGCTACCACGACGTCCGCTCGTTCGGTGACTCTTGATCGTGGTTGCATGCCATCACCCTATTCGCAGGCGCCGGTTGCTTCTCTTCTCATCCGATTGAGGCCGGATGGCCCTATACCGCCGAGTAACAAGTGTGTTCGAATCGGCAGTGGTTGGGCCGGTGTTGCGGCCATATAGGACATCTTGTATATCGAAGAGAAAGACGCGTGCGTATGAATTGGCAACGTATGGCATCTGGAGCGCTGGTTGTGGTGGCCGGGGTCGTCCTGATCGCTTCTGCGTTCATGAACAACCTGTTTGAGGTTGGCCCGGCTTTTGAGGAGATGATCGGCGACTTCCGTCCGATGGTGACCGACGAAGCGTTGGAGACGGCCAAGGCAGACATCGGCGGACTCAGTGCAGTGGGCGATGAGTTCCAGAACGCCGTCATACCGGGTATGTCGCAGGCGTTGGGCATGGATCCCCAACAGTTCGGCGACTTCCTGGGTGAGAACTTCCCGGCCGTTGCGCAAGGAGCAGCAGCCCTACCGGAAATCTCCGGGACATTCAGCGGTCTCATCGGAACGCTAGAAGCAGAGCAAGGTCGGTTCGCCTCGGCCGACGCGATTCCGACTGAGGGACTTCCCGCCACGACCGTTCCGTGGGGAATGCTCGGGGCGGGAGTCATCGCGGTGATCATCGGCGTGGTGATGTTCAGTCGCTTGCGTCTTGGATCCTTGCTGGCTCTCGTGCTTGGTGTCGCATTGGTGGCGGTTCCCGCCTCCCTGTCACTGCCGCAGAAGGCAGCCGACGCCGACCAACTCAACGAGAACCTCGAACCCGTCTACACCGCAGAGTTGGTGGCGGGTGCCGAGGGTGCGCTTGGAGTGATTGGGGCCATGGGCGAGGAGTTGCAGACGGCGATGCTGCCTGCACTGGCAGCGCAGTTGCAGATGCAGCCCGATCAGCTGAACGGCTTCATCGGGGAGAACTTCCCGGCGATGGCGGGCGTTATGGCCAACATGGATGCGACGATGGGTCGCTTCCAGGGCATGGTGACCTCGTTCGATTCGAACCTGGACAACTACGAGACGCTCAAGCCGGTCAAGTTCGTCCCGATCATCTGGACGCTGATCATTGCCGGCATCGGCATGGTCTTGTTCGGTGCCTGGGGTTTCGTGGCTTCCAGCAAAGAGTGACCCTGAAAGAGATTGGCGAGAGTGGGGCGCTTCAGCGCCCCATTTCTTTGTCCATAATTGGTCGGGTTCAATCGCTCAGGTCAGATGCGCAGTTCCGCTTGCGTCCAATCGATTGCCTCCCTGAATAGGGAACGTTGCAGGCTGCGAAGATACGGCCCGTCTGCGGCCCACGGTGGGGGTGGTTGCGACGCCTGATCACCCATGAAACCAGCCAGCAGCGCGGCCCATGCCCCTCTGTTGGGAAGTGCATCTCTTGGGGGTATGCCGCCGGCGAGCCGGTAGTCGAGCATCGTTGTCGCAACGTCCAGATACCGATTTCCGCGAGCGGTGAACTCCCAATCCACTATCACGGGACCACGGTCGGTGAAGCAGAGATTCTCGGCACCGAGATCGGCGTGGATCAGGTCACTCCCGGTCAAATCGATCGCGGATGACCGTTCGACAAGGGCCGGACCGTGATCGCTGATCCATTCAATGTCCACAACCCCGAGGGCGGCGACCGGTTGTGGATTCTTCATGATGCCCGTCCACGGCGATGAGGTGAGAGGTTGCATCGGCTCGACTTCGAGGGGCGTGGCCCCCACTTCCGAAAGGGTTCGGAGGAGCAGTGCCACGTCTTCAGGCCACGGGGGCGGCCAGCGGGAGGCCGAAAGATCTTCGAGGACGAGCAGTGGCTCGTCGCCGTCTTCCCATGCCACCAGGCGAGGTAGCCATTCGGCTGTGATCGACGAATACACGTGGTGCTCGGATCGCAACGCGGTGGCGGTCCGCTTGTCGTCGGCCATCTTGACGAAGACCCGGTCGCCCGAATCCAGCCGGACCAGGCCGCGGATGGCGCGGGTGTGGCCGCCCGGCGGCTCCTCGAAGCCCAACGGTCGGGCACCGAGCAAGCGTGTGAGGCGCTCATTCATCAGCCTTAGCCAAGCGGGAAGGCCTGCACCCGTCAACACCGAGCTAGGGTGAATTATCGTGCATTTCATCGATTTCTCGATCGCCGTCCGACCGGATCTGCTCGCCGGTCTGCGAAGCCTGTGGTCCAACTTGGCCGCACCCGGAACCTGGTGGTCGGGAGCGGAGAGGGTGGCCATCGCCGAAGGCGCCCGAGGTGGAACCACCGACCTCATTCCGTCTGCTGCGGCCGGCGCAGCCCGCACCATCTATGACGACATCACAGCAACTTCTCGTGTATGGGTCGAGGGCGTGCTCGCCGGGGGGTTGATGATGCCGGCGTTCGTCGAGGTGATCGGAGTCGTCAGCCGTCTAGCGGCCGTCGATGAGTTCACCAGAGCGCTCGGCCGGCCGCTCGAGCCGCTGCCCGAGGCTCTCCCGGGCTCACCAACCCGGGAAGGACCACCGTCCGCTCGTCCGGGGAGATCGTGGGTACCGATGGTCGGTGGCATGTCCATCACGCGGGCGTTGAGTCTCGTTCCGGCCGAGTCTGAGGCTCAAGAGGAGATCCACGGGCCGCTCTACCTGTCCTACGGGCAGATGGCCGATCAAGGTTTTGAGCGGGAACTCACCCGCCCACAGATGGAACTGGTAGCCGGTCGGGTTTCTGCGATAAACGAGTGCTTCTATTGAGTGCTGTCACACGTGATGATGCTCCGGGAGAGCAGCAAGGCATTTGGCTACGACGTAGATATCCGGGCCGTGACGGACCCTTCGATCGACCCCGGCGTTCCGCATGGGTCACTTCTCGTCGCCTTCAGCGACGCCGTGTTGGGGAGACACGATGTCGACGCTCTTCGGTCGGAACTGGTGGAGGCGATCGGTGATTCAGGGTTGCTGGGCGCGGCGGGCGTAATCGGGAACTTCTCGATGATGAATCGGATCGCAGACGCCACCGGAATGCCGGTAGGCAGGGGATTCCTGGCCGCTACCGAGGACGTGCGGAAGCTGCTGGGTCTCGACCGCTTCAAGCACGAGTAGTCGGCTACGCGGGCGTCCAGATGTCGCGTTTGAAATCCGGGAGCCCAACAGTGATGCGTGCGACACGGCAGTCTCGACGAACACCAGGTCGGGGTTGTCCGGCGACTGAAAGAACATCGAGAGGTCGTACGCCATTTCAAGCTCGACCCAGAACCGCCGGCGAGTTTCCTCGGAGCTATGCACGATGGCCGCTCCGCGGACGAATAACTCGCCGGGCCCTCCGGACCCGACCGGCCAGTGAAGGGGGCTTTGAGTTCGACGGTCTTGGCGAATTGCGAATCACGAATCGCCTCCCGGACCAGAATGGTGCTCATGGCACTCCTGCTTCACGACGTTGTAGAAGCCTCTTCCCGCGTTGCTGCCACTCGCAAACGGAATGAGAAGGTGGCGACTCTGGCCGATCTCTTCGCGGACATGAGCCCGGGGGAAATCCCGATCGTGGTAGCGATGCTCTCGGGCGAGCCACGGCAGGGGAAGATCGGCATCGGCTACAAGGTGATATCCGGGATCGATGCCCGGGCGGCCGCCACTGCGACGATCACGATCACCGAAGTCGATGCTGCTCTGTCGGCCATCGAAGGCACGGACGGCAAGGGCTCGCAGGCGGTCCGTCATGATCTCCTCACCGCGCTTCTCGAGAGATGCACCGGCGCCGAGCAGGTGTTCCTCAGTCGTCTCCTCATTGCCGATATCCGGCAAGGGGCGCTGGAAGGGGCCATGACCGATGCGGTGGCGAAGGCAGCAGGGTTGCCGGTGACGGCCGTCCGGCGGGCAGTGATGCTGCAACCCGATCTCGGTGAGGTGGCGGTTGTTGCCCTCTCGCGGGGGATCGAAGGTCTGTCGGAAATCAGGCTCGAAGTTCTCCGCCCGGTTCAGCCGATGCTTGCGAAGACGGCCGCCTCCGCGGCGGAGGCGATCGAAGCGGAGGGGCCTTCTTCGGTTGAGTGGAAGCTCGATGGGGTGCGGATTCAGGTCCATCGCAGTCGTCGCGACGTCAGGGTGTTCACCAGGAATCTCAACGACGTCACCGAGCGGCTGCCGGACGTTGTCGAGGCGGTTCTGGGGTTCGAGTCCGAGCACTTCGTGCTCGACGGTGAGGTCATCTCTCTGACCGACGATGACCGGCCTCGCCCATTCGTCGAGACGATGAGTCGGTTCGGAACGGAGGATCGCGCCGAAGCAAGTGCACCGGTCAAACCTTTCTTCTTCGATGTGCTGCACGAGGGTGGAGTTGATCTGACCAACCGGCCGCTCTCTGATCGTCAAGTGGTGCTGGACCGGGTGGTCCCGCCGCAGTACCGGGTGCCAAGAGTTCTCTCAAGTGACCCTGGTGAGGCGCAGGGCATGCTCAACGAAGCCCGCCGCCGCGGCCACGAAGGGATCATGGTCAAACGCCTCGACTCGCCGTACGAGGCAGGGCGGCGAGGAGCGACATGGCTCAAAGTGAAGCCTGCTCACACTCTCGACCTCGTGGTTCTGGCGGTTGAGTGGGGGAGCGGCCGACGGACCGGGTGGTTGTCCAACATCCATCTCGGGGCTCGCGACGCCTCGTCCGGCGAGTTCGTCATGCTCGGGAAGACCTTCAAAGGCATGACCGACGAGATGCTCACCTGGCAGACGGAACGATTCCTCGAGTTGGAGACACGTCGAGAGGGGCACGTGGTCTTCGTCCGCCCTGAGCAGGTCGTCGAGATCGCGTTCGACGGCATCCAGGCGAGTTCCCGCTATCCGGGTGGAATGGCATTACGGTTTGCTCGAGTGAAGGGATACCGGCACGACAAGCCGGCGGCGGAAGCGGACACCGTTTCTTCGGTGCGTGCGATCTTCGAGGGTTGAAAGAGTTTCGGTCGGTTTTCAGATGGCCGACACTGCGCGGCACTGTTGTCTGCCAGTCTTGGGCGATCACGATGGGAACAAAGTGAGTGATACCGAATATCCATACACCGGCGACGGCGACTTCATCGCCTATGACGACGAGCGCAGATCTGCGGGCGACATGCGCAACGCCGCTCATTCCTTCTATGAACTCATGGACGGGCGCCGGTCGATTCGAACCTTCAGCAGCGACCCCGTTCCGCGCGACCTGATCGAACTCGCTATTCGGACGGCGAGTACCGCGCCATCGGGGGCACACCAGCAGCCCTGGACGTTTGTGGTTGCCGGCGACCCGGCAGTCAAGAAGCAGATCCGACTGGCCGCAGAAGAAGAAGAGCGGACCAACTACCTCGACGGGCGAATGCCCGACGATTGGCAGGATGAAATCGCCCGCCTCGGTACCTCCTGGCAGAAGCCCTACCTCGAGACTGCTCCCTGGCTCGTCGTCCTGTTCGAGCAACGCTACGGCATCGAACCGGACGGCTCGCGGAAGAAGCACTATTACGTCAAGGAGTCGGTGGGCATTGCCGCTGGGATCTTCATCGCCGCCCTCCACAACATGGGCCTCGCCACTCTGACCCATACGCCCAGTCCGATGGCCTTCCTGTCGAAGTTGCTCGACCGACCGGCCAACGAGCGGCCTTTCGTGGTGTTCCCGATCGGATACCCGGCCGAGGGATCGGTGGTCCCGAAACTCGATCGTAAGCCTCTCGAGGACGTCATGGTCGAGTTCGGTGACTGACGATGCCTCGCCTGACTCATATCGACGATCCTTCTGACGAGCGGTTGGCCGACTATATCGGCATCCGCGATCGAGACCAGCGTTCGGGTGGGTTTCTGTGTGAGGGGATGTTGCTGGTAGAGCGACTTCTCGATTCTGATATCGAGGTGCGCTCGCTTCTGGTTGCCTCGGCCAAGCTGAATCGGCTTAGACCACGCCTCGCCGATCGTGACATTGAAGTGCTGGTTGCGCCACAAGAGGTGCTCAACGCGACGGTCGGATTCAACATCCACCGTGGTGTCATCGCTCATGCGCGGCGCCGACCCTCCCGGACGAGCGGCGATTTGTTGGAACACTCGGTATCCGTTGCGGTCCTCGAGGGCATCACCGATCATGAGAACCTGGGAGCAGTATTTCGTAGTGCCCTGGCACTCGGAATCGACGGAGCCATGCTCGACTCGACATCGGGTGACCCCTACTACCGGAGGGCAGTGCGGGTGTCGATGGGCGCCGCGTTCACTCTGCCGTTTGCGAGGCTCGAAGCCTCAGAAGACCTCATTGATGTGTTGAATCGGGCCGGGTATGTGTCTTTGGCGTTGACGCCGGATCCGGCGGCTACGCCGATCGATCATCTGAACATCGCCGAGGGGCAGCGCGTCGCAGTATTGCTGGGAGCCGAGGGCGATGGGCTTCGTGCGGCCACCATGGCGGGAGCGACACATCGGGTGCGGATTCCCATCCGCGATGGTGTCGACTCGCTGAACGTTGGTCATGCCGCCGCGGTGGCGTTTCACCGATTTGGGTCGATCTGACGAACTCAGCTGCTCGAGGGGGGCCAAACCGGGTTCGAGCAGTCCTCAAATGAATCGGCGAGATCGTTCGAGGATCCGCCACCGAAGGTCACAACGGGATTGGAGGAGGACCGATCCTCGGCAATGCAATACCAGGTCCCGCTCTCGCTGAACGTGACCAGCAGCACTCTGTCTGTTTCGGCAATGAATCCGACGACCCCCGGTGTGTCGACCCGCGGTCCCTCCACGTACGAGACACTCGGTTCGCGCGCTGCGAGTTGGCCGGTGCTCAGGTCTGCGTAGGTTTCGTCACCCGTGTGGAACAGCTGGGTGGCGATCAACACGTTGTTGAGGTTGGTCTTGGCGCGATCGTCGGCGAGGATGTTTCCCGGGATGATCAAGCCTTCCTGGGGAGGCACGATGGCAAAGCTGCCGCCCAACTCGTTGATGCGAACTCCGGCGGTGACTGTCAGGAATCCGATGCCGTCGTCTGCCGTGGCTGCCATCTCGAAGGCGAGGACGAGGCCGGTTTCATCGATCCACACATTGGTGGTTCCCTCGAACTGCACTGTGATGCCGAGCCCGACCGCCAGTTCAACTGCGACAAGCGGCGCAGGGAATACGGGCGGGCCTTCGAAGTGGGAGGTGGTGCGGCCGGCGATGGTTTCTTCGCCGACGTATTCGAATTCGTCTGCCCTCTCTGCCAGCACGTGGTGAATTGAATCCAGCCAGATCACATCATCGACCGATTGATCCAGGGGCACGAACGGACCGAGCCCGGCGCGGGATAGAACTGTTCCATCTTCTAGAAAGTAGATCTCTCCGGTGGTGACCTTGCCGAGTGAGGTGATCTCACCGTTGACCCGGGTCCGGCGGGGCTCGGCGGTATGAGCGGCAATGGAGATGGAGCCGACGTCGCCGATCGTCTCACCGGCTGCGAATGAGTAGGTGTAGGCCGTGGTGCTCAAGAAGGCGTCCACCGAGGTGATCTCAAACACATCGGGATCGTCGAGGACGATCAGCTTCTCCGACCCGCCGCAGGCGGCCAGTAGAACGGTCAATGCAAGTACGGGCAGGAGATAGCGCATGTGATACTCGGAGATGGGGAGCCCCGGAGTGTAGGCGTCGGCTCGATTCTTACCGAAGTTGAAGCAACTGGACCGTGTTGCCGTCGGGGTCGCTCAGTGTGGCGATCCGGCCGCCCCACGATTCGAGTTCGGGAGGTCTAATGACGGCCACACCCAGGTTGCGGAGCCTCCGGAAGGTGGTGTCGATGTCGGACACGGCCAGATTGACCATGATTCGAAGCGGGTCTTCGGCCCGGCCGGCGATGGCGTCGTGTACTCCGATCGTGAGCCGGAAATCCCCGTGCGCGAAGGCAATGTGGCCGGCTCGTTTGGTGGCAGGCGCGAGGCCCAGGGTCACTTCGTAGAAGTCGGCCATGACGGAGAAGCGGTCGGCTTCCGTCCAGATGATCACTCCGGCCGGTACCGGTGGTGGTTCAGTCAAAGGTCTGATCCGGGTTGTCCGTGATCGGTTCGTCCAGGTCGACTCCGAGGGAGGCGGCCAGCGTCCTCAACTGCCGCTCGAGGGTGGCGACGCGATCGGTCAGGTGATCGGGCGGGGCAGTCGGCGCGGGTTGTGGTTCCTCGCCGGACGGGGTGGTGATGAGGGTCCGGAAGCGATTCTCCTTCTGGCCGGGCTCTCTCGGTAGCCGTTCGACGAGGGGCCCCGATCGGCTCATCAAATCGTTGAGAAGCACCTCCACTTTGTCGAGCGGCTGCTCGCCGGAGAAGTAGCGCTCGGTTCTCGATCTCAGCTCGCCGGGCGTCTGCGGCCCGCGTAGGAGGAGAACCGCCAGGATGGCCAGTTGCTCGGAGTCCACCTCGTAGGCGTCTTCGGCCTTGTGCAGGTACTTGAGCGTGCGGCCGCCGCTGGCCCGTGTCAGACCGATGATCCCTTTGTCATCCAACGACCGGATCGTTTGCTCGACTGTGAGCTCGTCGTATTCGACGACCGGGTTGCGGTTCGTTTTCTGATTGCAGGCGGCCACGAGGGCGTTGATCGTCATCGGGTAGTACTCGGGTGTGGTCCGTTCCTTCTCGATGAGGCAACCCAAAACCCGGACTTCTTCGGCACTCAACGGCTCCATGGGTTGGAAGAGTAGGCGCGCCATTGGAGGTTTCAGCGCAGTGCTATGTACGACTGGTTATACAAAGCACTGCGCGGACCTCGGTGGGATTCGGCAGGCCGCCGAAAGCGGGTAGATTGACACTCGAGACTTTCCAGGGAGGATGGGTGCCGACCCCACACATTTCAGCCGAACCGGGTGAAATCGCCGAGGCGATTCTGCTTCCCGGCGACCCGCTGCGGGCCGAGTACATAGCCGATACGTTCTTGTCCGACGCCAAGAAGGTCACGGCAGTTCGGAACATGTTCGGGTTCACGGGTACCTACGAAGACATGCCCGTGTCTGTGATGGGAACCGGCATGGGGATTCCCTCTGCCTCCATCTATGTGTCCGAGCTAATCGACCACTACGACGTCCAGCGTCTCGTTCGAGTCGGGTCTTGTGGTGGAATCGGATCGGATGTCGCCGTTCGAGATGTCATCATCGCCACCGGTGCCTCGACGGATTCCAGTGTGAACCGCGCCCGTTACGGTGGCTGGGATTTTGCAGCCATCGCAGACTTTGGCCTCGCCAGTACTGCGGTTCTTGCCGCTGGAGAAGCCGGCGTTCCGGTCCGGGTCGGAAACGTCCACTCTGCCGACCTCTTCTACAACCCCAACCCGGCTGCATTCGACGTCATGGAGCGGATGGGTGTGCTCGCAGTCGAAATGGAGGCAGCCGGTATCTACGGTGTCGCGGCTGAACGGCGGGCGAGGGCGCTGACGATTCTGACCGTGTCCGACCATGTCCGGACCGGGGAGTCGACGAGTTCCGACGAGCGTGAGCGCAGTTTCGGCGACATGGTGCGGATCGCCCTGGAGGGCCTCCTCCTCGACACCCGAGCGGCCGGCTGATCCCCCTTTCCCGTTCTTGCGTTGATTATGCGCGCTGACGGCCCATTAGGCACGCAAGAAGCGGAGGGTCCCCTTGGTGTCATCCTCGCCGGGGGCGGGTCGACCCGAATGGGGGTCGACAAGGCTTTGGTCGATGTCGCCGGGGATCCAATGGTGGGACGCGTCGCCCGGGCTCTCAGCACAGTCTGCGACGAGGTTCTGGTGGTCGGGCGCCGGGGTACGCTCGGTGGGATCCTTTGCATTCCCGACGATCACCCCGATCGACTAGGGCCGGCAGCCGGCGTTGCGACTGCTCTGCGGGTGGCCGACGGTCGGGCGGTGCTGGTTGCGGCCGTTGATCAACCGTTCCTGCGAGCCGAAACCCTCCGGCGGTTGGTGACCCAGGACGGAACGACCGTGCCCCGGGACGATGTCCTCCAGATCACGTGCGCGCTCTACGACCCGGAGGTTGCCCCTGTGATTGCAGCGGCGGTGGTTGACGGCATCCCTCTCTGGAAGGCCGTCAAAGACAGCGCTCGAATCATCGACGAGCCCGAATGGCGTTCGTGGGGTGAAGACGGCCGCTCGTGGTTCAGTGTCGATACGCCGGAAAAGCTGGCCGAGGGTATGCGGCTCTTCGGCTAGCGATTCATCCGATCTGTGCTGTGTTGAGGCCCAGCTCTCG
>JAUVQS010000029.1 GCA_030598025.1 Acidimicrobiia bacterium
GGGTGTGCGACGAAGAGGGTGTTCGCTGGGCGATCTCCCGTCCATACTCGGAGGGCGGAGTTGGCATGGTCGAACTCGCCCAACAGGTTGAAGACGCCTGCGAGGAAGGTTCTGACTTCCAGTTCCTCTACCCGGATGATGCCTCTCTGGAGGAGAAGATCGAGGCCATCGCCATCGAGGTTTACGGCGCCGACGGCATCAGCCTCGACCTGGCGGCTCGCCGGCAAATCAAGCGTGCGGAGGACCAGGGATGGGGAACCATGCCCATCTGCATGGCGAAGACTCACCTCTCGTTGAGTCACAACTCCAAGTTGATGGGCGCACCGAGCGGCTGGAAACTTCCGATTCGGGAAGTTCGTGCTTCGGTGGGAGCAGGTTTCGTACTTCCGCTGGCCGGTGATATCAGGACTATGCCGGGTCTCGGAGTCAAACCCGGTGCCCACGGTGTCGACCTCGACGACGACGGAAACATCATCGGCCTCAGCTGACGAAGATTCCTGCTCAAGGAATGGGTGGCACGCCGCCGATATAGGAATGTGCCCCAACCTGAAAAGTGACCGGGGAAGCCGAGCCGGGGAGTATTGTGCACAACGCCGTTGAACGCGTGGAACAGAACTTATCGCTACGACCAGATGAAGCCGAGCGACTTTTTCGGATCTCGGCGCGGGTCAACGCTGGTCTGAGCGTCGAGGAGATCCTCGATGCCGTTTTCGAGGAATTCCGCCCCATTCTCCCCTACGATCGGATGGAGTATGCGCATGTCGGAAGAGGTGGAAGGCGGCTCACGACCGCGTGGGTGAGAACCACCTATGAGCCCGTCATTCTTGGGGTCGGCCACATTGTCGAGCATGAATCTCCCTTCAAAGAAATCGCTGATCCGGACGCTCCGCCGTATCTCGAGAATGACGTCGTCGGATATGCAGAGCACCAGGGAATTGATCACCCGGCTCGTCATCTCGCGGCTGAGGGGATCCGGGCTGTACTGAGCTGCCCGATGCTGGTCAACGGCGAGGCGATCGGGATGCTGTTCATCGCCAGTCGCTCTGAGGTGTTCGATGACCGCCATATTCGACTGATTCGCTATGTCGCCGCGCAGATCGCAGGAGCAATCGCTCAAAGCCTGCTCAGAGAAGAACTCGAAGAGCGAAACGACGAACTCGAACATATCCATCGAGAACGTGCTGCTTTCATCGCAGCCATCAGTCATGAACTCCGCAATCCGCTTACCTCTGTCGTTGGGCTCTCGGCAACTCTCAGGGATTCCATGGGACAACTCGATGACGAAGAGGTCGATTTGCTGATGGGCATCCTGGCCAGAGAGAGCGTCGAAGTAGCGGGAATCGTGGACGATCTGCTGACCGTCGCGCGTCAGGATGTCGGCCGGCTCGAAATATCGCCGCAGATCATCGATCTCCGCACAGAATCCGCCAGCATTGCCGAAGTCTGGCGTGACGCGGACCGGTCGATCAGCATCAATGGTGATCCGACGCCGGCCTGGGCCGATCCGCTGCGAGTTCGACAAATCCTTCGGAATCTGGTCTCCAACGCCTTCAAATACGGCGGCGGACAAATTCGAATCGAGATTGGTTCGTCCGGCGGATTCTCGTCCGTCGAAGTTGTCGATGATGGGCCCGGAGTCGCCGAAGAAGACCGGGACCGGATCTTCGAAATGTACGGCACCTCCTCCGGTTCGAGAGGGCAGGGAGAAGCCGTTGGACTTGGGCTCGCAGTATCCAGGCGACTGGCTGAGGCCATGGACGGGACGCTGTCCTACCGGTACGAGGACGGAATGAGCAGATTCGTGCTGCTCCTCCCGAGATCGAAAAGCTAGGCGCCAACAGCGGTTGCGACTTGCGTGAGAGATGGGGCCCCGAAAAGGGCCCCATCTCTCGAGTGAGTATGCCTGTAAGCCGGATTCTGTTCTCCAGTTCCACCGCTTGAGGCGGAGTTTCGTGAGCGAAACTCCAACCTCTTCAGCGAGCTGAAGAGGCGGCTATCCATCTGGGGCCGGCGTTGCCGCGCGACCTCGGTGCGGCCTACCTGGGACCTGGCTACTCGCCGTAACGAGAGCCGGGACGGGCAGCCCGTGGTCCCTGCTTGGCCTTGCTCCGGGTGGGGTTTGCCTAGCCATCCCGGTCTCCCGGGATGCTGGTGGTCTCTTACACCACCGTTTCACCCTTGCCGGCTGGTGTGAACACCAACGTAGGCGGTCTGTTCTCTGTGGCACTTTCCGTCGGCTCGCGCCGCCTGGGCGTTACCCAGCACCCTGCCCTGCGGAGTCCGGACTTTCCTCCGACTCGTTCCAATCTCTGATTGGGAACGAGTCGGCAGTCGCCCGGCATACTCACGTTCTAGAGCGTACAACGAAACCAGAATGCCCGTTGTTCCAGGCTAGCGGCGACCGGCCAACCCGCCGCCCAATCTTCCGAGTGCGCCGGCGAGCAGCACCAGGATGGCGATGGTGAGGGGCGGAGCCGGACTCCCGGAGGCAATGCTCACTGCACCGACGATGAGTGCCATCACGAGGCCGGCGAGCATGCCGTGCGACGGAGCGGGCCTGCTGAGGCGACCGCCCGCGTATCCGGCCGCTAGGAATCCCACGACGATTCCGGCCATGAGCGCCGGGTCTTCTGGTTGATCGATGTCGGGTATCAACAGGATCGCCCAACCGATCAAGCTGACCAGCGCCGCGATGAGCACGCCGGATACGGCTCCCATGATGATGGCTCCGATGCTGAGTGATCGCACCCGGTGAACTCCGTCGGTCGAGTCGGCATTAGAGAGTCGCGGAGCCTGGAGCGATCCTTTCAACCGAAGTTCTGCCAGGCCTACAACTAGAAGAGCGGATCTTCCACGTACTCCTCGAGACCAGCCACCCATCCGGTTGGCAAACCCCAGTGCCGACCGCCCTGGACGATCAAGCTCATGTACTCCTTCGAAGGGACACGGCCGTGGTCAACCTCGTCTGCGTGCGCGTGGGTGATCACCGCATGGCGGTGACCTTCCCGGTCTACTGCTTTGAATGCTTGCGTCGGGACTCTGCCCTCGTCGGCTTCACTCTCATCGATTGCATCGAGCGCCCCTTTGGCGAGCGCGAACACGGCGCCCCATACGGTATTGCCGGCTTCAGCTCGAACAGACGGCAATGAGCCTTCCCATTTCCCGTTGGCGAGAGGAAAGATCAGTTTCGTCTCAGGGAGGTGAGCGATGAACTGAAATTCGGCGTCCGTGGTAACGGACCCCAGGCGCTCGGGAGAAATGAGCGCCGTATACGCGAAGTACAGGGTGCTCAGGGTTCGACCTCCTCGTGTGATCTCTTCGGGCGGAACATTGTAGTGATCCCGATCGGGTTGTTGTTCGTCGGAACAATCAGGGCCCCGCAGCGTGTTGATCGGTGTATGAAACTCAGCATTCGACATCTGGGTGCGGTTGCCGCACTCGGCCTGGTCCTGGCTGCCTGCGGTGACGGAAGCGGGTTGGACGCGCCGCCTCTCGAGACATCCGCCGACACGGTCGGTGCCACCAGTGAGGTCCCGGACTCGGCGGAGACCACGACTTCCCAGACAACAACGTCACCGAATGGCACTGTTCCGGCCCCTGAGGGGCCGTCCGCTCTCGATGCGGCGCCCGATGGTCTTTCCGGTCCCGATTTTCCCGAGCCACTCATCGACACGGATCGCCTTCTCCGGGGGCAGGTTCCCGACGGGATACCTTCGATCGATCAGCCCCGGTTCGTCCGTGTCGAGGCTGCCGATGAGTGGTTGACTGATGATGAGGCGCTGGTCATCATCGAGATCGACGGTGATGTGCGAGGCTATCCGGTTCAGATCCTGATCTGGCACGAGATCGTGAACGATGTGGTGGGCGAGGTGCCGGTTGCCATCACTTACTGCCCTCTCTGCAACTCGGCCGTTACCTACGAGCGAAGGATCGATGGCCACGTGACGACGTTCGGCACATCCGGATTCCTGTTCAACTCGGCACTCGTGATGTACGACAGGGCGACCGAGTCGCTCTGGACACATTTCGACGGCAAGGCAATCGCCGGCGTTCGGACTGGCTCCCGGCTGAAACCCGTGTCATCACCACTCCTGGCGTGGGCCGACTTCAAGGCTGCCCATCCGGATGGGTTGGTGCTCGACGTCGAGCGGACCGGTCACAACCGTCCATATGGTTCGAACCCCTACGTTGGATACGACGACGCCGGCAGCTTCCCGTTCTTGTTCGACGGCGATGTCGACGACCGGGCTCCAGCCAAACAACGGGTCGTCGGTGTCAACCTGAACGGCACGTCGATGGCCTGGACTCTCGAAGCCATTAGTGGAGCGGGCCCCACGGCCACCCACGTTTCGGTCGGAGACGCTTCGCTCGTAATCCTCTGGAAACCGGGCCAGTCGAGTGCATTGGATGCCGCCGGCGTCGGTGCGGGTCGAGACGTCGGAAGTGTCGGCGTCTTCCGGCCGGAGATTGACGGTCAACAGCTGACCTTTGAAGCAGGAGGCGACGGCTTTGGAGACATCGAGACCGGCAGTTCGTGGAACATCCTCGGTGAATCAATCTCGGGTCCGCTGGAGGGGGAGAAGTTGGAGCCGGTCGCCCACCTCGACACTTTCTGGTTCGCCTGGTTGTCCTACAACCCGGCCACCGGGTTCTCCGGAACCTGACACGGCCTCCTGCGCCGGCGTCTCGCTGCGTGGGTAGCTTGAGCTTCCTCCCGGCGCTGTAACCTCAGAGCAACTTTCCGTTGCCAGAGGTGACTAATGAAGACGTCCACGCCCAACGCTCCCGACCCTCGCGATTTCCTTGGTCTCGGTGCCCTTCTGTCCGACGAGGAGATCCTTCTGCGCGATACCGTCCGGCAGTTCGTCGCCGACCGGATCCTTCCCGACGTCGCCGACTGGTTCGAAGAAGGAACGTTCCCATCGCGTCGGCTCGCCAAAGAGATGGGGGCTCTCGGGCTCCTGGGGATGCACCTCGAGGGATACGGGTGTGCCGGAACGTCGGCGACCGCCTACGGCCTGGCGTGTGTCGAGTTGGAAGCCGGCGACAGCGGGACCCGCAGCTTCGTGTCGGTGCAAGGTTCGCTGGCGATGTTCCCGATCTGGGCCTACGGGTCCGAGGAGCAGAAGCAGGAGTGGCTTCCCAGAATGGCTGCGGGAGAGGCGATCGGTTGCTTCGGACTCACCGAAGCGGACGCAGGCAGCGATCCAGGCTCGATGCGGACACGGGCCGTCCGCGCCGGTGACGACTGGGTGATCAACGGAACCAAGATGTGGATCACCAACGGCGGCGTGGCCGATGTGGCGGTGGTGTGGGCGCAGACCGACGACGGCGTGCGAGGGTTCGTCGTTCCGACCGATATACCCGGGTTTTCGACTCGCGACATTCACAAGAAACTCTCTTTGCGAGCCTCGATCACCTCCGAACTGATTCTCGAGGATGTGCGGTTGCCCGGCGATGCGGTGCTGCCCGGCGTCGTTGGTATGAAGGGACCGCTGTCCTGCCTGAACGAAGCCCGTTTCGGGATTCTCTTTGGAGCTATGGGAGCAGCCCGGGCCTGTTACGAGGCTGCCCTGGACTACTCGCTGGAGCGCACCCAGTTCAATGTTCCGATTGCGTCGTTTCAATTGACTCAGAAGAAACTCGCTGAGATGGCCGTGGCGGTAAACCGCGGAACGCTGCTGGCCCTTCACCTCGGTCGGATGAAGGACTCCGGGACGCTCCGTCACGAACATGTCAGCTTCGGAAAATTCGACAACGTGCGAATGGCGCTCGATGTAGCTCGGACCGCTCGGGGGATGCTCGGCGCCAACGGGATTACCCTCGAGTACCCGGTCATCCGGCATATGAACAATCTCGAGTCGGTCTTCACCTACGAAGGCACGAACGAGATTCATACCCTCGTCCTCGGCAACGCCTTGACGGGCATTCAGGCGTTCAGGAAGTAGAAAAGGGAGTCGGTCGGGTTCGAACACGACCCGACCGGCTGTGTTCAGCCTCAGCGGCGGTTTTCCACAGCCTGCTCGACACGGTTCCCGTACTCAGGGTCCGCGGCCCGGAAGTGTTCTACCGAGCGGTCGATGATGTCCTGTTTGGATACCTGCGATAACCCGTCGGCGATGCTGGCGACTAGCCGACTCCGAGCATCTTCGGACATCAGTCGATATAGGGCGCCGGCTTGTGAGTAATCATCGCCCTGACGATCATTCCATTCGAACGTGCCGCTTTGACCTTGTGAATCCAAGCCGGAATAGAGCGACTCCCCTGTTTGGATGGGTCCGCCGAAGCTGTTCGGCTCATAGTTCTTTTCACGGCCCTTGTTTCCGTCGAACCTCATCGATCCATCGCGACCGTAGTTGTCCGCATCGGTTGCGTGTGGTCGGTTGACCGGAAGTTGAGTGTGATTGACACCCAGGCGGTATCGATGCGCATCTCCATAGGCGAACAAACGGCCTTGCAGCATCTTGTCCGGTGACGGGCCGATCCCCGGTACGAAGTGCCCTGGATCGAACCCGGCTTGCTCGACGTCAGCGAAGTAGTTGTCGGGGTTGCGATCGAGAACCAGTCGCCCAACCTCCAGGAGTGGAAAGTCAGCGTGTGGCCAAACCTTGGTGAGGTCGAATGGCTTGAACCGGTAGTTCTTCGCTTGCTCTGTCGGCATGATCTGCACCTTGAGAGTCCACGACGGGTAATCGCCCTGATCGATCGCCCCCAGCAGATCGGATTGGTGCGACTCGGGGTCCTCACCACCTATCCGGGCCGCCTCTTCATTGGTGAGCGTGCGGATTCCCTGGTCGGTCTTGAAGTGGTACTTGACCCAGAAGGCTTCGCCGGCACCGTTGACCCATTGGAAGGTGTGAGATCCATAGCCGTTCATGTGCCGGTAGCTGGCCGGAATGCCTCGATCTCCGAAGAGCCAGGTGAACATGTGTGTCGCTTCCGGCGACAACGAGAAGAAATCCCATACGTTGTCCGGTTCTTGCCGATTGGTGTACGGATCGGGTTTCTGCGAGTGGATGAAGTCAGGGAACTTCAGTGGATCGCGAATGAAGAAGATCGGCGTGTTGTTTCCGGTCAGATCGTAGTTGCCCTCCTCGGTGTAGAACTTGACTGCGAAACCGCGCGGATCGCGCGCCGTTCCCAGGGAACCTCGTCCACCTGCGACCGTCGAGAATCGGGCAAATGTCTCCGTTTTCTTGCCGATTTCGGAGAGGAAGCTTGCCCGGGTCCAGGGGGTGACATCATTCGTAACCTCGAAATGACCGAATGCTCCGGAACCGCGGGCGTGCACGATACGTTCCGGGATACGTTCACGATTGAACCGGGCGAGTTTCTCAATGAGGTGCTGATCCTGGAGGAGCACTGGCCCCTCGGCGCCGGCGGTTTGTGAGTTCTGATTGTCGGCAACCTGGGACCCTGATTCTGTCGTCAACTTGCGGTTCATAGGAATAGACACTGTCCTTTCGTGTCGTGGATTGGCAGCTTTGAGGCGATTCCTCGTCCATTCTTGACATTACAGGCTGCGGCTTGCCCGTGTCCCGGGGGCCTCAACCCGCACGCGCTCTACACTCCCGGCCATGACAGATACCTTTTCGTGGCCGGAGACTCTTGGTCGAATAACGGCGGGCGAAGACCTCGATCGGATCGCCGCGCATGCAGCGATGTCCGAAGTGATGCACGGGCGGGCTACTGAGGCTCAGATCAGTGCCTTCATCGTGTCGATGCGCATGAAGGGTGAGTCGATCGATGAGATGACCGGCTTCGTGGAAGCGATGAGGGAAGTTGCCGTGTCGGTAGACGTCGGCATCCCGGTGGTCGACACGGGGGGGACCGGTGGCGATCGGTCGGGGACTTTCAACATTTCGACGACGGCGGGCCTGATCGCCGCCGGCGCCGGAGTCTCCGTAGCAAAACACGGCAATCGATCCGCCTCGTCGCTATGTGGCTCGGCGGATGTCCTCGAAGCGCTCGGCCTGGAGATTGACCTCCCCCCGGAATCCACCGCAACCCTGGTGCGCGAGGAGAAGTTCGGCTTCTTCTTCGCCCCCCTGTATCACCCATCGATGCGGCATGCCGGACCGGTGCGGCGCGAGTTGGGCATCCCGACCGTCTTCAACGTCCTCGGCCCGCTTGCTAATCCGGCCGGCGCCACCCGCCAGGCAGTCGGAGTGTCCGATGCTCGCATGGCCGAGAAGATGATCGGTGTGCTCAAGAACCTGGGTTCCGAGTATGCCTTCGTGTTCTACGGCGAGGATGGACTCGACGAGTTGACCACCACCGGGCCCTCGTACATCTATCGGCTGCGCCACGACGAGGTCACCCATGCGGAGTTCACACCCGAGGATTTCGGAGTCGAACGCGGGCGTCTCGAAGATCTCGTTGGAGGCGACGCTCAGACAAACGCGGCGATCACCAGGGCAATCCTGACGGGCCAAGCCGGGCCGACCCGCGACATAGCGGTGGTGAATGCTGCTCCGGCGATCGTGGTCGCCGGTCTGGCTCACGGCTTCGAGGAAGCAGTAGTGCTGGCCGCCGAGGCTATCGACTCCGGGGCCGCCGGCCGGGTGCTCGACCGGGTCATTGAAAGAAGCCGGACGCTAAAGCTGATGGCTAATGGCTGAACGCTGAGGGCTGATCTCATGCACGTTACGACCGACACGCTCGTCAGTGCGTTGCGAGATGAGGGCTTCCGGATCACCGCCGCCCGGCGGGCGATTTGCGCCGTTCTAGCCGAGAGCCACGAGGAACATCTAACCGCGCTCGACATCCGGACTCGGGCCGTCGAGAGGTCCGGCGTTGAGATCGATCAGTCCACCGTCTACCGCACGCTCGACGTGTTCGGGGACCTCGGGTGGCTGCATCACGTGCATCTCGGACACGGTCCCGGCATCGTTCATCTCGTCGAAGAGACCGACCATCACCACCTCGTCTGTGACTCGTGTGGCAAGTCGGTCGACGTCCCGCTGAACGAGGTGGAAGAGTTGTTCAATGAGTTGGGCAATCGGTATGGATTCGCTCCAACTTCCGTCCATTTCGCGCTCGTCGGGACCTGCGCAGATTGTGCTCAACTAGAGGCCGATCAGTCCTAGGATGTCGCCGATGCGACGGATATTTCTCTTGCTCGCCGCGGCCGCGATTCTGCTGGCCGCCTGCGGCGGGGCTGCGACGGTCTCGACCAGCTTCGAGGAACTCTCGTCAGACACGGCCCCGACACCATCGACCGACGGTCAGTCGGGTGGCGACGAAACGGAGACGACGTCGGCCGACGAAACACCGGCCGATGAAACGCCCGTCGTCGAGGATGAGCCGGTTGTAGCCCGGGTCACCGATTTCGATGGCCCGACGGCCCCCGACTTCACGATCGATCTCAACAAGACCGGAACATTCACCCTGAGCGAGGAGGCACGCCCCGTCTACCTCGTCTTCTGGGCCGAGTGGTGATCAACCTGTCGACGGGAGTTGCCCGTCGTAGATGAGATCGCCAGGGAATATGGCGACGACATCGCCTTTGTCGCAGTCGCCTGGAAGGGCACCTACAACGACACCGCCGAGCAGGCGGGCAAGCTGCTGCCATCCGGCCAGGTCGACTGGGCACTCGACGACGAAGCTGAGATCTTCAGCCTCTACGGGGTGCCCTACCAGCCGGTCTCGTTCCTGATCACCGGCGACGACAAGGTCTTCGACACCTGGCCGGGTGTGCGAGACGACGCGGCCATTCGCAAAGCACTGGACTCACTGCTGGACCTGTGATCGAGCCTCTCAGCCCTCTTCCCGAAGATGAATGGGATCGGCAACTCGACTCCGTCCTGAAGCAGCTCGGCACGGTTCTCAACGTCCATAGGGTGATTGCCCGGCACCCGGATCTCATGAGAGCGTGGACACCTCTGCGCCAACATATCGCCACCGCCGGGTCTCTCCAGCCCCGCGTCCGGGAGTTGGTGATCTTGCGGGTTGCCCATCGCTCCGGCGTTGCCTATGAATGGCGCCACCACGTCGCTCGCGCCCGGACGGCCGGACTGACCGGCGAGGAGATTGAGGCGGTCCGGCTTCCTACCCGCGAAGGATGGAGGGCCGATGAAACGGCGCTGCTGACCGCGGTTGATGAACTCCTCGACGACTTCTCTCTCAGCGAGGAAACCCGGCTGTCGTTGGAGCAAAGTGTCGGTGTGGAAGGGATTCTCGACGTCATCGTCACAGTCGGCATGTACGTCACGCTGGCCATGCTCATCAACACTGCACAAATCGAGATCGAAGATGCCGATTGAGATCGAAGATGCCGATTGAAATGAATGATGTCTAGCCGTCGCCCTATACTTGCAAGTGAGTTGCAATAAGAACGCAGGGCTGACGAATGCACATTCCGGATGGATTCATCAACGGTATGACCTCGCTCGGTGCCGGCGTTGTGGCCGCCTCGAGTCTGGCGGCCGGTCTGCGGAGAGCAGGCAAGGTGCTGCAGGATCGCCAGATTCCACTCGCCGGCCTCGTGGCTGCCTTCATCTTCGTGCTGCAGATGCTGAACTTTCCGGTGATCGGAGGTATGAGCGGCCACCTGATCGGCGGAGCGCTGGCTGCGGTGCTCGTCGGACCGTGGATCGGGTTGGTGGTGATGACCGTCGTGGTGACGGTGCAGGCCCTTCTGTTCGCAGATGGAGGATTGTCTGCGCTCGGCTTGAACGTCATCAATATGGGCGTCCTGACCGTCATCATCGGGTGGTTGGCGTTTCGCCTCGTTATGACATTGCTTCCCAAGAACGCCACCTCGATTCTGGCGGCGGGCGCCTTTGGAGCCTGGCTGTCGGTGGTGGTTTCATCACTGGCCTTCGTCGGAGAGTATTCGATCGGCGGGGGAGGGGGTGCCCCGCTGAGCACGGTGCTGGCGGCGATGGCCGGCACGCATGCACTCATCGGCATCGGCGAGGGTCTGATCACCGCCGGCGTTCTGGGCGCGGTGCTGGCAGTGCGGCCGGACCTGGTTTACGGAGCGCAGGTGTTTGGTTTGCGCCACACGGAGGTGGCGGCGCTCAACCGTCGTGCGGTGGGCCTGTTCGTTGCCGGTGGCATCGCAGTCGCAGTGCTGCTGGTGACCCTTGTCGCTCCGCTCGCTTCCGACGATCCCGATGGTTTGGAGCGAGTCGCTATCGATCTCGGATTCTCTGAGGAGGCCGAAGATCACTCGCTCGGGGATTCCCCGCTCGCCGACTACGAGGCAGATGGTGTAGAAGGTGAGGGTCTTGGCACCGTGGTGGCCGGGTTGATCGGGCTTGGTGCGACTTTTGCCGTCGGGGCCGTGTTGATGCTCGGGGCACGCCGCAGGCGGGTCCGGGTCGATCGCTGATGGCCGGAACACACACTCACGCCCTCTTCGTCCACGGTGACAGCGAACTGCACAGATTGCCCGCTTCGACGAAACTCGGCGCGCTCGGCCTATTCGTGCTGGCCGTTGTGCTCACACCGCGCGAGGCCGTGTGGGCGTTCGGTGTTCATGCCGGATTGGCTCTCCTGGGAGTGTGGATTGCCGGGCTGAAGCCTATGTTCGTAGCCAGACGGCTGCTGCTGGAGATTCCGTTCGTCCTGTTCGCCTTGTTCTTGCCGTGTATCGGAGGAGGCGAGCAGATCGAGGTGATCGGATTGTCGCTGTCCGTCGACGGCCTGTGGAGCGGTTGGAACATCGTGGTCAAAGGGACTCTCGGCCTGGCCGCATCGATCGTGCTGACCGCCACCACGACCGTGCCCGACATCCTGTCCGGACTCGATCGGCTTCGTGTGCCCCGTTTGATCACTTCGATTGCGGGGTTCATGGTGCGATACCTCGATGTCATCGCCGGCGAGATGCATCGAATGAGGATGGCGATGCTGTCGCGCGGCTACAGCCCGCGCTGGATCTGGCAGCTCAAGGCCTACACCGCCTCGGCGGGTGCTCTGTTCATCCGGTCCTACGAACGGGGGGAGCGCGTGTACTTCGCCATGACCGCCCGTGGTTTCACCGGACATATGCCGAGTTTCGGCGATGAGCAGGTTCGTCCGGCCGATTGGGTTCGGGCGGTGAGTGTTCCGGCCGTCGCCTGGGTGGCCGCCGGTTGGGCGTTGGCGGTCGCATGAGCATTCCCGCCCTCGAAGTAGTGTCGCTCAGCTACCACTACCCGGATGGGACCGAGGTGCTGCGTGAGGCCGGATTCCACATACATCCCGGCGAACGGGTCGCCTTGCTTGGGCCGAATGGAGCGGGCAAGACGACGCTGGTCTTCCATTTGAACGGGATCTTTCGACCGGAAACCGGTTCGGTGCAGGTGGCCGGGTTGCCGGTTGAAGACGAGAACCTCATGGAGATCAGGCGAAGGGTCGGTATCGTGTTTCAAGATCCGGACGATCAGTTGTTCATGCCGACCGTCCGTCAGGATGTCGCTTTCGGGCCGGCCAACTACGGGGTAGAGGGCGACGAGCTACGGACCCGGGTCTCCGATGCCCTCTCCGCAGTTGGAATGCTGCACGTTGCGGATCGGCCGCCGCATCATCTGAGCCTGGGGCAGCGACGCCGGGTGGCCGTGGCGACGGTGCTGGCGATGCGGCCTGAGATCGTGGTGCTCGATGAGCCTTCGTCGAACCTCGATCCCGCCTCACGCCGCGAGTTGGCCGACATTCTGACGGCGCTCGATATCACGATGCTGATGGTCACTCACGACTTGCCGTACGCCCTCGAGTTGTGCCCGCGGGCCCTGGTGATGAACGACGGGTCGATCATTGCCGACGGCCCCACCAGGGAAGTCCTCTCAAACAGGGAGTTGATGAAGGCGAACCGTCTCGAGCTTCCACTCGGATTCGACCCGAATTTCGACCGCTGAGGCTCTGCTGATAGCCGCAGGTTGTAGGTGCTTATAAGCCCGCGCCCGGTGTGGACTTGGTCCGGTACCCCGATACGCCAATGGAGGATGGGCAGTGAACCACCGCCCGATGGCGAAAAAGGAGAGCCAATGAGACACCGATTGATGTGGTCCTTGATACTGGTGCTGGCGATGGTGCTGGCCGCCTGTGGAAGCGACTCCACCGAAGACACTGAGGCCGATTCGGCCCCGGCGACGACTCAGCCGGCGGCCACCGGGGACACGACCAGCGACGAAACCACTCCGACCGAGACGACCGAGGCCATGGATGAACCCATGGAGGAGTTCGCCGGAACTATCCGCCTCGGAGCGGCAGTTTCCGATACGGGCAAGTACGCCCGTGAGGGACAGGACACTCGCCAGGGCTACGACCTCTGGCTCGATTGGGTGAACAACGAGTACGGCGGTATCAAGGTTGGAGACCACCGCTATGAGGTGGAGATCGTCTACTACGACGATGAAGGCGACC